>JARRJW010000319.1:0-2704 GCA_037388785.1 Gammaproteobacteria bacterium | reverse complement strand
GGTTTTTGAATTTGACAATATAGAGAGCAAACCTGTGCCGTCGCTGTTAAGAGGTTTTACTGCACCGGTTAAACTGGAATACGACTACAGTGACCAGGAATTACTGTTTTTGATGGCGAATGATCCTGATGGGTTTGCCTGCTGGGATGCAGCCCAGAGTCTGACTCTGAAAATCCTTATGCAGATGGTTGCGGACCATAATTCAGGCAGTGCGATGAACCTGCCTGATGAATTTATCAATGCGTTTCGGTCAGCATTGCTAAACGATGCCAGGGATAAGGCGCTTACCAGTGAAATACTGACATTACCTACGGCTTCTTACATTGGCGAACAAATGGAAATTATTGACGTTGATGGTATCCATGCAGCCAGGCAATCAATGAAACAGCAATTGGCTGAAGCGCTTTATGAAGATTTGCTGATGGTTTATAACAACCATCGCGAACAGGGTGATTACAGTATCAGTCACGGAGCCATTGCCCGGCGTTCTTTGAAAAACCGGGTACTGTCCTATCTTGCCAGTATCGAAAATGACGAGGTTGGCCGCCTATGCGTCGATCAATATCATGCTGCGAACAATATGACAGATGTGATGGCCGCGTTTACCTTGATTGCCGACAGCGACTTTTCTCAGCGTTTGTCAATTATCGCGGATTTTGAAGCCAACTGGCGTCATGATGTGCTGGTCATGGACAAGTGGTTTAGTGCCCAGGCAATTTCGACGCGATCGGATACGCTGGAAAGGGTTGTTGAGTTGAAACAGCATCCGCTTTTTTCCATCAGCAATCCGAATAAAGTGCGGTCTTTGATAGGTGCCTTTTGCAGTGCCAACATGATGGGGTTCCATCAGGCCAACGGTGACGGTTACCGATTGCTGGCGGATACTGTTCTGCAACTTGATAAGCTCAATCCACAAATAGCATCTCGAATGAGTCGCCTGATGTCGAAGTGGCACAGGTTTGATTCCCAACGGCAGGCACTGATGAAAGCAGAACTTGAAAGAATCGTCAGTGCTGACGATGTTTCCAGAGATGTTTACGAAATTGTTTCAAAAACCCTGAAATAACCGGAGAAAACCAAGGAATCCTTATTACTTGTAACTGACGACAACTGCAGTCCGGAATTGACCCGGCCGGGTTCAAAATTTATTTTTTTCTTTGCAGAACTGAAACAGTCAGTGCCGGCAAAAAAGTCAGGGTAACTAGAGCTGAACCAAGTATGCCGAACATGACAATCACCCCGACGCCGCGATAAAGTTCTGTTCCTTCTCCAGGTAGCATTACCAGGGGTGCTGACAGCATTCATGCCCTGATTTCTGCCAGCCATGGCCTGATGAACGATCAATATCGGGTTATTTACCACGGTACCCATCAGGATAAGAAAACCCAGCATGGTAATCATGTCAAACGACTGGCTAATTTCGGCAAGGCCGATCGATGGTAACCAGCCACCAATACTGTTCATCAGCCACAAGCCGAAAATGCCTCCTGAAATACCGAGCGGAATGGTAGCCATGATAAGCACTGGGTAACCCCAGTGTGTAAAAATGGCGACAAGCAAAAGATAGATGATTATCACGGCAATCAGGTAATTACTGGTCAGGGATTCCCGGGTTGCATCCAATTGGTCGCTGGCGCCGGATATGGTGATTTTGACGTTATTGGGTATTTCCCCGGCCTGCTGCAGGTAACTGACAACATCCTGCTTGACGATCTCTACACCGACTTCAAGTGGCACGCTCTCCGGAGGTATGATGTTGAGAGTGACAGTTCGTTTGCCATCGACACGCCTGATAGAACTGGTATCCACTGTCTCGTTGATGGTTGCAATGGCAGATAGCGGTATAACAGCCCCGGCAGGGGTGTAAACCGGCAGCTGATTTAAATCGTCAAGTTTCACCTGGTTACCCAGATTGCTGTATAGGTATATATCAATCTTGTCGTCATCCAGAAAGAATTCGTCGACAAAAGCACCATCGGTCAGCGCGGAAACAGTAAGCCCCAGTTCAGATGCTGTCATGCCGGTTTCGGCCAGTTTGTTCCAGTCAGGCTTGATTTCCACCATAGGTTGCGACAGGGAAAGTGTCGAAGGATTGGCACGAACCCTGGGATTTTCGAAAACAGTTTTGGCCCGCTGGTCAGCACTCAGGGCGACATCATAGATATCCTGAAGATTGGCACCTGAAATATCAAGGTTGATACTGCGACTGCCACCACTATTACTGGTGATAATCGAACCACGTGTTACAAAGGTTCTCATCCCCGGGTAGGTTTTATATTTCTTGGCTATTGCATCCATCATTGGCTTGATATGCGCAGGGTCTTTGGGTTGCGAAATGATGCGAATTCGACTGGCCTGGATACTGAGGTTTAGGTAGGCCAGGGCAGGCACCTCGGTTTCACCGTTGTCAAACTGTTCGGGTGAATGTTCTAAAAACGGTAAAAAATATTCCTGCAATTCCAGGCCAATTTCTGTCATGGTCTCCAGGTTATAACCGGGAGGCGATGACATGCTGGCAAAGGCTTTCGGTTCTTCCCCTTCCGGTAAGTATTCTGCCGGTGGTGTCAGGAAATAAAATATCGATAAACTGATAATGGCTACTACAGATATCACCATAAAGCGACTGAAGGGCTTACTGATAATCATAGCCACGCCATTGACAATCGATTGATTCCAGCTTCGGGAAGACTTCTGTGAGCCAAAG
>JARRJW010000318.1:1764-2843 GCA_037388785.1 Gammaproteobacteria bacterium | reverse complement strand
CAAAACCTTACAGAAAATGATTTGGAAAAACCTAATTTAATTAAAGAAATATTAGAAACCGGACATCTGACCTTGTTGGACGAAAATGACAAGTTAACGATTATCCCAATGGACAATATTCGAAAAATTGAGATATCACACTTGTCTAAGATCAAAGCTAAACCTAGAACATTAATTCATGTTAATCATCTATAAGTTAGACCAGGCTTCAGGTAAATCATCATGAGGCTATCGAGTGGAACTTCTGAATACATCATCAGGATGTGTAACCTGATGAAGCTCTAAGAATGCCAGGTGGTTTTCAAATGATTGGAAATGGAGTATCTTTTTTATTATCAATTATTTGAAAGGAAATACCCAATGAAAAAACTGGTTTTCTTGGCATTAATGGCTTCAGTATTGCTTGCTTCACAAGCATTAATGGCATCTCAGCTGCGTTGGCTGAACTATTCACCTGTGAGTTATTTCACTGATAAAGACTGGGAAATTGCCAAGGCTACAGCACGAAATGTACTTGATAATAGTGCCGATGGTGAAACTGTCAGTTGGGACAATCCTGATTCCAAGAACCACGGTAGTATGACCCTGGTTTCTACTTCGAAAGATGACGGTAAAAACTGCCGCAATATGAAGATCGAGAACTTTTCCGGCAATGGCATGAGTGGCTCTGCGATTTACGAGTTTTGTAAAAATGCCGAGGGAAAATGGAAAGTTATTCCTAAAGGCGAGTAAATCTATTCCCTTATTCTTCCTGAATCAGTTGGTGCATAAAGACATCTGATAATGCCGCTTTGCTGCCTGGTTACTGAAAAATTTTAATCTTACTGGTAATCGGCAATGCTGGCGTCTGGATGCTTGATGCAAGCATTAATATGGTTAAAAAAGTAATAGCGTTTAACCATTTTTTCAGCAGAAAAATGTACTTTTTTAATTATTTAGTCAAAATGGGCTAATTATCAGTTAGTTATAAGTTGAACTATGATACTTAGTGCACTTGACCAGTTTCCGCTATGGCAAATTTACCTATTCATCCTGGTTATCTTGTTTCTTTCCGCAGAAATGGGTTTTTACATTGGAAA
>JARRJW010000318.1:0-1729 GCA_037388785.1 Gammaproteobacteria bacterium | reverse complement strand
CGCTTCTCTTGGCTTACTGGCTTTTTTGCTGGCCTTTGCTTTCAATATCGCTACGAATATCCATTCTGAGAGAAAGGGTCTCGTCTTGGAAGAATCCAATGCGCTTGGCACATTGTATTTACGAAGCCAGATGTTTGAAGTGGAAGAGGCAGACAAATTGCGTCAAATTATTAAGGATTACGTCTCGCTTCGCTTGGATATCGTTCAAACATTATCTAATGAAGAGTTTGCCCAAGGTGTTGCGACTTCTGAAAAGCAGCTCAATGAAATCTGGAACCTGGTGCGGAAAATTCTACAGCAATCAGACTCTCCCATAGGCACCGCTCCGTTAATCAACGCAGCCAATGAAGTCATTGATCTGCATGCAAAACGAATTAATGCAGGCTTCAAGCGATTACCACATGTCAATTCGTTCTTGCTGATATTCATTGCCATATTGACACTGACATTAATGGGTTATCAGTCAGGGCTAAATGGTATTCGCGTTCTTGTGCCTCGAACCGCTTTGATTCTTTCCCTGGCGACAGTCATGATCGTAATTGCTGACCTGGACCGTCCAGGTGGTAGTCTGATTGAAGTCAGCCAGAAAGCTATGATGGACCTGGAAAAACAGCTTGTGACTGAAGCAGGCAAAAAATAATTTTTACGGTAATGTTGAGATGACAATCCCTGCATATTGGCGTCATTTCGTTGTTTTTATTCTGCTTGTTTCTCTGTCATTTCATGCAATCGGCAGTCGTTTTTTTGATGAAGAAACCGGTGAGTTCGATGTAAGCGAACACCTGTTAACTCATAGCGGTTTTTTACCAGTTCCTATTATTATTACGGAACCGGCATTGGGCACTGGTTTAGGTATATCTGCGGTTTATTTTGATGAATCCATTTCAGACCGTTCGAAACGCTTGAAGAATGCCGATCATTTTTCTCCACCGAACATTACCCTGGCGGGCGGCTTTAGAACTGAAAATGGCAGCAAGGGAATATTTGCCGGTGGTTTTCGAACCTTTCGTAACGATCAATACCGTTACCTGGGCGGACTTGGTAAGTTTAGTATTAACCTGGATTATTATGGCCCGCTGAATCGTCCACGCGCATTAAATATCGATGCTATCGGCACAGTGCAACAATTAACCTCACGTATCAAAAATTCCAACTGGATGCTGGGAGGGCGCTATGTCTATTTTGATACAGATATTGGTTTTTCTGCATCCAAACCGGCTTTTATTGACAGACGACAACTTGATCTGGAAATAGGGCGTTTGGGTTTTCTTGTCAACTATGACAGCCGTGACAATATTTTATCTCCCAGTGAAGGAATATTCTTTGAAGGTGAAATAGCGGCAGCCCGGGACTGGCTGGGGGCATCGGTGGATTTTGAAGATTACGCAGCCAGAATCCATGCTTACATGCCGGTATCGGAAAAATTAACATTAGGCTTACGGGGTGATTTAAAAGCCTCCAGCGATGCAGCACCATTTTTCTTTTTACCCTATATCAATCTTCGCGGTATTCCAGCCATGCGCTACCAGGGTGAACAGGTGATGGTCGCAGAAACGGAACTAAACTGGCAATTCAAGCCACGCTGGTCTTTGCTGGCTTTTACCGGGATTGGCAAGACCTTTGGGGATAATAATCCACTGATTAAATCCGAAACGGCTCAAAATTACGGTGTCGGCTTTCGCTACCTGGTTGCTTCAAAGCTGGGTTTAAAAGTGGGGGTGGATGTAGC
>JARRJW010000317.1:0-2961 GCA_037388785.1 Gammaproteobacteria bacterium | reverse complement strand
CTGGCAGTCGAATTACTGGTAATGCTGCGTCGCACAGCCTGAATATCCGGTACAGTTTCCCGATAACTGGATGAATCCGTTTTTAACTGCTCGATTTTATCGTTGTTTTCTGATTCAGCGGCTTTGACCTGGTCAAGTTCATTTTCCAGGCGGTCGAGATGCCCGTCTTTGATCGCCAGAGCGGTCAATTCGGCATCTATTTCATCGGTACGGAACCGGGACATGGTCGAGGTATCTTCAAGCTCGGCAATTTCCTCATCAAACTGGTCTCCGACAACCTCCAAAGCAGCAATACCGGCCATGGCCTTGACGGTCTGGCTGTGAGGCTGCGGCGCGGTGATTTCACGCTGAGCCAGATAAAATGAGTCAACAAATTCTTCAAAATCATAGCCAAGAACCAGAAATAGTGCGTCGGCAACACCTTCAACACCGCGAGCAATAGGCATATCCTCTTCGCCAAGACGGCTGAATTTGGCACTGTGGGTACCTTCCTTGTCGAGGAAACGCTCGATCTTGTAATGATCGTTATCACCGATGCGAAAGGTCAGTGCAACTGAGCAACCACCGGCACCCCAGTGCACCACTTTATCAAGTTCGTATTCACCGAGCGAAAAAGTCCGTCCGAACAAGGCAAAACAAACCGTCTCACCAATGGTACTTTTGCCGGATTCGTTCTTTCCACTGATAGCGATGACGCCCTTTTCAGGTAGATCGGGCAGGTCCAGTGCTTTGTACTTAAGAACATTCTCGGCCTTGATGCTGGTAATAATCATGCCTGTTCCTCATCTTCAAGCACGACAAGACGGGCAACCGTTAATTCCATCGCATCGATAAAGGCCTGTTCGTCAAATTCCTCTCCTGAATTACGACGTCTTTCAAGTTCCTCGAGACAAAAATTACTGAAGCCGATTGACGGCTTGGTAATATCCGATGTGCTTAATGGTTTGATGTCTGTATCAGAGGTCATCAGAAGATCCTGCTAAGTATGTAAATATGAAATGATAACTGAAAATCAGTTCAGATATTGAAAGTAAGCTGCCTGTTCGGGTAGATCAACACCGCTTACCCGGAGCATGATTGTATCATCAAGCACGAAAGTGTCACGTGTTCTGATTTTGGTTTCCATCGCCAGATCCGGAATGATAACAGTGGTTTTGCGCTCGTCGATATCAACAATGACCGCCGGTCCCTGCCAATCGGGGTGCTGCTGCAGATAAACCAGCTTCCAGTGTTGGTTGGAAAAACGCTCAGTGCGGCGGATAATCATCGACTGCTGGTCGACAGCCATGACTTTCTGCTCGATAGTAGCTCGGTCAAGCAAATCCTTGCTGTCCAGGAAAGCCCGTAACTGCTGGTGTACAACCAGGTCCGGATAGCGCCTCAGCGGACTGGTGCAGCGGGTATAATGAGGCAGGCCGAGTCCAAAATGCAAATCTGGCTCAAAACTCAGGCGACTCGCTTTGAATTGCCGGCGGTAGGCAAACATTTCCGACATTTTTTCAGGTCTGGCTATTGTCTCAGGAGCAGGCTGAATGGCATATGGAATGACTATCTCGTTTTCCTTGCAGAATTTCGCGACTGACTCCCCTGCCATCAGCATCGCATCTGTGACCAACTGACGACTTTCGAGTTTGTCCATCGAATTGATACTGACAATACCATCGTTAACCCTGACACTGGCTTCCGGCAGGTTGATCTCGGCACAATTGTTTTGACGTCGTTTTTCCCTGAATTTATCGGTGCCTCCGGGAGCATATGAACAATGCCCTCGGGCAGATAAAGATTGGCAGCCCGCTCAGCCGCCTGGCCGTCAAGTTCACTGCCATGCGATACCAGTGCAGCAACATCCGCCACATGCACCCAGAGGATGTTCTCATGAAAGCTGATAGCATCATCAGGGTCATTGCTGCCCTCGTCATCAATGGCATAGGCAGGTATTGCGGTCAGATCAAGACGATCCTCGTCCAGTACTTTTGGCACATTACCCTGGGGTTGCTGCAGACTAACGCCAAATCGCCCGGGAAAAGGATTATGCGTTTTTTCCCAGTAGCCGCAATTAATCAAAAACTGATGGGCTGACTGAGGCGTCTGTTTCACTTCCAGCGTTTTAAGAATCTGGCTTTTATCTGTCTTTTCCAGCGCCAGCATTTCCACTTCTGACAATTTCTTTTTATCTTCATCTGTGAGACTGGCATTTTTTATATTTTCAAAAAACCGGGCCTTTTCAGCTTCAGCCTGTCTTTTTTCTTCCATAGCCAGGCGGTCAGCCTCAATATCCTCAGAACTGCGCGATATGATACTTCCAGGCTGCCCTTCGAAATGCAGCCCTTCACTGACCATTTGCCAGGTTGACCAGGCAGAATTAGGTGTATATTCACCAAATAACAGGTCGCTTAATTCTGCCAGGTTACATTCTTCACCCTCAAGTAATTCCCACGCCTCCTCGACATCCACCGTAACCGGCTGCAGTTTTTTCAGATCATTACAGGGGCCCGGATGCAACAGCGAAACGTCTTTTTCCCTGACCCGTTTAGCCTTGCTGTCTTCCAGCTTAATCGTGATTTTTTCGCCCAGGTCAGTGACCACCGCCGGTCTGATTTTGTACAGAACCAGGCTGCCGGGCTTTAATTCATTGAGTGACATGAAATTGAATTTTTAGAGTAGAAGTTTGTTAATTCCGCTATGATACAGGGCTGTGAAAGGCCTGTTAAATATAAATATAAAGAGAGGTAGTTAGATTGGCCCTGTCAGATGTGCTCTATCGCTTTACCGGTCACCTTCGGTGTCGCATTATAAACGGAAACCATGGAGAACCCTACCTGGAACGATACCATCTTTTTCGACTTCCTGGAGGTGGAGGTGTTTACATTCACCGTTTCATTGATAGTGACCCAGATCGTGGCCTGCATGATCATCCCTGGAAGGCTGCTGTCAGCCTGATTTTATCCGGAAGTTACAAAG
>JARRJW010000316.1:0-3496 GCA_037388785.1 Gammaproteobacteria bacterium | reverse complement strand
CCGGGTGAGGTGGCAGGTATCAAGTCAGCAACCATTAAAGTCGATGGTGAATATGCCTTCGGTTGGTTGCGTACCGAAATTGGTGTGCATCGTCTGGTGAGAAAGTCACCGTTTGATTCAGGCAATCGCCGTCATACTTCGTTTGCGGCTGTATTTGTTTCTCCGGAAATTGATGACAACATTGAGGTGGATATCAACCCGGCAGATTTGCGCATCGATGTTTACCGGGCTTCTGGTGCAGGTGGTCAGCACGTGAATAAAACTGAATCAGCTGTGCGTATTACGCACTTGCCGACCAACACGGTTGTACAATGTCAGAATGATCGTTCCCAACACAAAAACAAGGATCAGGCGATGAAACAGCTGCGTGCCAAGTTGTACGAGTTGGAAGTTCAGAAGCGTTCATCTGATCAGCAGGAACTGGAAGAGTCCAAGTCTGATATTGGTTGGGGAAGCCAGATTCGTTCTTACGTGCTTGACCAGTCACGCATCAAGGATTTGCGTACTAATGTTGAGACGGGTAATACTCAAGCAGTTTTAGACGGTGGCTTGAATATGTTTATCGAAGCGAGTTTAAAGTCAGGACTGTAATTTTCGATTTCCTCTAATGGCACAATACGGCGTTAAAACTTCTCTCAAAGGCGTCATTTACTCATTGTAAACTCCTTGTTTTTGAGAACTTTTGCCTTGTCTTGCAACCATTTGGGAAAATCTAATTTTGTACATAAGCAATCTCAAAAGCCCATTGAAAGGTTTGCTGATTACTTATCTGGAAGTGTCTGAGGCATGGATGCCGAAGCCAAGCGTACAAGGAAGTATCTACAGCGTCTTTCAGATAAGTAATCAGTGAACCATTAAACATAAAAGTTGAAGGATAATGACTAACAACACAGAAACCGAAGTTCAAGTTGACGAAAACAAACTGATAGCTGAACGCCGTGAAAAGCTCAAGCATCTGCGTGAGCAGGGTAATGCTTTTCCAAATGATTTTCGCCGCGACAGTGTCAGTGGCGAATTGCTCGTTGAATATGGAGATAAATCCAAGGAAGAGCTGGAAGCGTTAGGTCAACGTGTCAAGGTGGCTGGTCGTTTAATGAGTCGACGCATCATGGGTAAAGCCAGCTTTGCGCATATCCAGGATATGTCAGGCAAAATTCAGCTATATGTACAGCGCGATTCTCTGCCGGAAGGTTTTTACAACGAACATTTCAAAAAGAACTGGGATATCGGCGATATCATTGCGGCAGAAGGCGTGTTGTTTAAAACCAAAACCGATGAGCTTTCAGTGCGTGTTGATAGTCTCAAACTGTTAACAAAATCTCTTAGACCACTGCCTGAAAAATTTCATGGTCTGACAGACCAGGAACAACGTTACCGACAGCGTTACCTGGATTTGATTATGAACGAGGTATCGCGCGAAACGTTCAGAATGCGCACGCAAATTGTGCAGTTCATTCGTGAGTATTTAAATGGTAAAAACTTCATGGAAGTTGAAACCCCGATGATGCAGGTGATACCGGGTGGTGCCACTGCCAGGCCATTTGAAACCCACCATAATGCACTCGATATGGGTTTGTTTTTACGCATAGCGCCTGAACTTTATTTAAAACGTCTCGTGGTTGGTGGTTTTGAAAGGGTTTATGAAATCAACCGTAACTTCCGTAATGAAGGCTTATCAACGCGTCATAATCCGGAATTTACCATGCTGGAGTTCTATGAGGCTTATGCCGATTACCATGACCTGATGGATCTTACCGCCTTTTACCCGCATGTCGGTTAAGGAATCGATACTTCATTTCAATCCGGATGTGACCGAGGAACAAATTGATAACCTCGAAACAGCAAAACAGATTGCTGAAAAACTGCAGATTCCACTGAAAGACAGTTATGGTCTTGGCAAAATCCAGATCGAAATATTTGAAAAGACGGTTGAAAGTCGTCTGATGGATCCGACATTTATTACGGCCTATCCAACCGAAGTGTCACCACTAGCGCGTCGCAATGATGATGATGCATTTGTGACTGACCGTTTTGAATTCTTTGTTGGCGGCCGTGAAATTGCCAATGGCTTTTCAGAGCTTAATGATGCTGAAGATCAGGCTGAGCGTTTTAGAAAACAGGTTGAAGAAAAAGATGCTGGTGACGATGAAGCGATGCACTTTGACCAGGATTACGTGCAAGCCCTGGAACACGGCATGCCACCAACAGCAGGTGAGGGCATAGGTATTGACCGCTTGGTGATGTTGCTTACTGATTCAGCATCAATCAGGGATGTTCTGCTTTTCCCGCATATGCGACCTGAATAGGCTTATATTCTTTATTAGGCTTAAATCCCTTAATAGATTTAAATCAGGGCCTGTTTAACGGCCTCGATATCTTCTGCAGTATCTTCGATGTCGACGATGTTGACTTCAGCGTCAAGGCCGACACGTTCGAAAGCTGTAATTGTTGGCCATTCACTGTCATCAATATTTTCCAGGCCAAGTTGAATGCGTGAAACCATGACAATATCGGCATAATCAACATCAGATACCTGACGGTTATGTTTATTTATTTCCGTAGGTACACTGGACAGGTTTTCCGGGAAGTCCCAAGCCTTTAGAATCAGGGTGCCAATTTCAGGGTTGAGTGTGGCAATGATTTCTTCCAGCAATTTTTCATTGCCGGTCAAATCTGAGAATTTTTCCGCCATGGTTAATATCGGCAATGTGCCAATATTGTGTACCAGACCAGCAAGCATGGCCTGTTCATTTTCAATGTCAGAAAGTGATTGCGCCAATACTTTTGATACTGCCGCGACATTGACACTGTCTTCCCAGACTTTACGTAATTTCTGTTCCATGAAATCCGTGGTGGCCTGGTAAATCTGTTTCATCGCCAGGTTGGTGACCAGTGATTTAACCAGATTGTTTCCAAGCCTGGCAACAGCCATTTGAATATTATCAATCGGTGTGCGGGGGCGATAAAGTGGACTATTGGCAACCTGTAGCAGCCGTGCTGAAATAGCGGCATCGGTGGCGATAATATCGGCCAGATCCTTGCTCGTGGTGTTTTCTTGTTCAGCTGCGTCACGTACTTTTAAAGCCACTTCGGGTAGAGTCGGTAAAGTGATCTCGTTATTTTCGATAGCTTTAACTAGCTTTAAACGAAACTGGCTGATATCCAGCATTATGAGCCTCCGGGCTTTGGTGTCATGGTTTTGTCTTCAACCGAATTTTATTTAAGTTCGGTTGCAGGTTTAGGTTAGGTTTTAATTTTCATCAATTTCAAAATCATAGGGCGGAGCCGTGATTTCCAACACAGGTCCATCCTTATCGATTAACTGGAGCCTGTTGCTGTCTTCCACTTCTTTTATTTCCAGGACAGCGAGTCCTTCATAGCGGTTATTGCCAGTTGAGATGGCATCGACCATTCTGCCACCAGCCAGTCTGGCCAGGGTGCCGGCAAAATGGTCGATGCCATCTCAACTGGCAATAACCGCTCTGAAGGACTCGCT
>JARRJW010000315.1:0-2506 GCA_037388785.1 Gammaproteobacteria bacterium | reverse complement strand
GAAGTAAAAAAACATGGTTCGATTTCAGCCATCTGGCTTCTGCCACTTATCACCTTGATGATTGGTGTCTGGCTGGTTGTTAAAACCATTCATGAACAGGGGCCCCAGGTCACCATCAGTTTCATGTCCGCTGAGGGCATCGAATCGGGTAAAACCAAAATCAAGTACAAGAATGTCGATATTGGCCTGGTAGAGTCTATTGAATTTGCCGAAGACCTCAAAGATGTGTTGCTAACAGTTAGATTCGATCGCAAGGCGGAGGAATTTCTTAAAAGAGGCACCAAGTTCTGGGTGGTTCGCCCGCGCATCAGTCTCAGAGGTGCATCCGGCCTTGGAACCCTGATTTCCGGTTCCTACATCGCAATCGAGCCTGGGCAGGGTGAACTGCAGAAACACTTTGTTGGCCTCGAGGAGCCGCCGGTGGTCACGGCAGATGTTGCCGGCAAGGAAATCATTTTACGTGCAGATCAACTCGGCTCGATTGATAACGGTTCGCCGGTTTATTTTCGTGGTATTCAGGCTGGTGAGATTCAGGGCTACGAGTTGGGCAATGACAGGAACAGTGTCTTTATTCATGCTTTCATCAAGGCGCCGTTTGATGAGCTTGTCAAAGGCAACAGCCGCTTCTGGAATGTCAGTGGCATGCAGGTCAGCATGGATTCTGAAGGCTTTAAAATGCAAACCGAATCCTTTCAGTCGATGCTGCTTGGCGGCATCGCCTTTGTATTGTTTTTGGAAGGCTCAGTGCGGGGACTGGATATTGGCGCACCGGTGGAATTCAAGGGAATCAAAATCGGCCGTGTCGTCGATATCCGGCTTGAGTTTGATCATAATCACAGCAGTTTTATGATTCCTGTTTTGATTGAGCTGGAACCCGAACGCATTATTGCCAAAGGTGACAACAAGAGTCCTGAAGATACCCTTAAAACGCTGGTTGACCGTGGCTTGAGGGCAAGGTTGCAGACAGGCAGCCTGTTAACAGGCAAACTGTTTGTTGAGCTTGATATGCATCCCAATACTCGTGTACGACTTGTCAGTGGTCAGGCCAAGATACCTGAGTTACCGACAATCCCGGCTGAGCTGGAACAGATCACTGATTCTGTTAAAGGCATACTGGCCAAGCTGGAAAAAGTTGAACTGGATAAAATGGGGGATGAGCTTCACGGTGCCTTGCAGGGGGCCAATACTCTTCTGAACAAACCTGAACTGCTCGAGTCGATCACAGAAATGAATGAGGCTCTTAAAGCATTCAAAAGTGTCATGACAAAACTTGACCCCAAAGTTGAACCTATTGCTGAAAATATTGATGAGGCAATGAGGTCGGGTAAAAAGGCTTTGGATAACATTAACCACACGCTGCAACTTTTCGATAAGCTGTTGCGTTCAGATTCACCGGTACAGTTCAGAGTCATCAGGATGGCCGATGAAATGGCCGAGGCTGGGCGAGCATTGCAGCGTTTTCTGGAACTGCTGGAAGAAAATCCCCAGTCACTGATTTTTGGAAAAGGTAATGAATAATCAATTTTGCCTGCGCACTGTTCGCATCCTATTAATGCTGATTCTTACGGGTCTAATACTTACAGGCTGTCTGAGTAACAACAGCCGCCCGGCCAGCTATTATTTACTGACAGCCGACAAGTCACTTGAAATGATTGCAGCTAAGTCCGAAAAACCACCGGCAATTCTTATCAGGGCCGTGCATATCCCTGATTACCTTGACCGGAAACAAATAGTAACGCGCCAATCAGCTCATGGTCTGATGGTTTCAGACCAGCATCGCTGGGGAGGCCGGTTCAGAAAAAATATCGGCCGTGTGCTTTCCACTAACCTTAGCCATTACCTTGCAGGTGCCAGTGTCGCAGTAAGCCCGCATAGTCAGCCGATGAATGCTGATTACCTTCTGGAAATCAACATCCAGGTATTTGAGCAGTTGGAAAACGGCCTGGTCATGCTGACAGTCGACGGGTATCTGATCGACGCTGAAAGCCTTGATTCAGTCAGTTTCGGTAAGGAAAACATCTCATCTGAAACAGCCATTCCAGAAAATAACTACCATGCAATAGTGGCCAGTATGAGCCGGGCGCTGGACATGCTTGCCCATAAAATAGCTTATGTGGTGTCACAACAAAACCAGTAGGTTGGTTTTATTGACGATAGCCATCGTGCTGTTTAACAGCGCTGTGGCTAATACCGTTGATGGTCAACTTTCCGGTAAAGAAATCATGCAACGGGCTACAGATGGTCAACAGTTGTATCCTCATGTTTATGAAGAGCAGACGATCATTCTGATGGACAAGGTTGACAATAAGGATGTCCGCAGTGCCAGGCGTTACACGCGTATTGATTATGACAACAGCAT
Source organism: Gammaproteobacteria bacterium (assembly GCA_037388785.1). Classification (GTDB taxonomy): domain Bacteria; phylum Pseudomonadota; class Gammaproteobacteria; order Chromatiales; family Chromatiaceae; genus JABDQZ01. The sequence goes on along the minus strand of JARRJW010000315.1, from coordinate 147 downwards.
CAGGCTGTTACTGGTGTTTGATTCACCCGAAGAGGTCAGTGGTGTGGCATTGCTGGTTGTCGATGAGCAGGGTGGTAACATGCCGTCTTTTTCGGGTATTTATCTGCCTGCTTTTGGTAATCGTTTGTTTTCATCGACTAAAAGTGG
>JARRJW010000314.1:0-3621 GCA_037388785.1 Gammaproteobacteria bacterium | reverse complement strand
ACCCAATAAAATCTTTCAGTGTACTGTCATTTCGAGCTTGTCGAGAAATCTTAAAATCTCTCCTTGCAGTCGAGATGACAAAGATCATTAAATTCGCCCAAACGAGAACAGTACATATTTAATATGCAGCTCGGTATTCAAGGGAGTCCAGATTTTGCCCGAGTTCAAGGCTTTTTCGCACCGGATAAGTAACCTGGTTATTAAATTCGCTTAGGCGAGTGCAAGACAAGGCAAAAGTTTTTGAGAAAGCGGAGTTTATATGAAAATAAATGAGCATTTCGATAAAGCTTTTAACGCAGTATTGTGCCGTCTAAGAGAATTTAACGCTGCCTAAGGGCGAGGATCATCTGATTACGGAGCGATTTAATCAGGTTAAATATCTTCGGCTCAATACGCATCTGATTCGCCTTTTCAAACTCCCCGTAGATAAAACCGATATTACGGTCCTTCAACTGCATCGGGAATAATACAAAGGAACCGCCATTCAATTGTGGGAAAAACCAGGGCGGCAAATCATTGCGTATTTTTTTCAGGTTAGCATCCGCTATGTAAACATCGACACCCTTTTTCAATGCCACTGAGAAAACATTTTTACCTTCCAGGGTAATTTTAAAATCCTTCAACAGATCCTTGATATCCAGGCCAAAACCCATGCGGGCCGAATAAGCACCACCCTTGGAAAGACAAAGGAATACCCGACGAAATTCCATACCCCGGTATAGTGTTTCCAGTACCGTGTTAAAAACGTTACTGACATCACCTGAATCCAAAAGGATGCTGGTCGCTTCCGGTAATCCTCGACTGTGAATGCCCTCTGCATCGTGCTCGACATGCCTGGCTTTCCTGCCTTGGCTTGATCGCTTCAGTTTGCCTGCCCTGCAGGTTGGCAATTTTATTATCGAGATTTTTTTCCTTGAGCAGGGTTTGTGACATCCTGCCAAAGTTTTCACGCACCAGTGCCATAACACCTTCTGCCATGCCTGGCTTAACCGGCAAAACCTCGCTATAGCGTTTTAAGACATTTTCAACATCTTCCTGACTGCCACCATCTGCCAGGGCTTTTGTCGCCTCTTCAGACATGTAAGTTATCAACCGGTATTTTTCATCCGGTGAATTGGCCTTCTGCGGTTTACCGGGCTCTGGTTTTTTAATGTTATTGACAATGGTTGTCGGGAAATTCCATTGCCGGGCAATAAAGGCACCCACTTCCTCAAAAGTGACACCCATCACCTGCAGGGTAATTTCCGTTTCGGTTTTCTCACCCCTGGCACGCATTCTTTCAATATCCTGATCCTCATCCGGCAGGTAATAGGCAACCAGCGCCTGTCCCAGCTGGTAGAACATCGAACAAAGAAAAGCTTCCTCGGTGTTTTCTATTTTTGCCTGCTCGGAAATCTGTTCAGAAAATATGGCCCTGAACAGGGATGATGCCATGAGTCGCTTCAGCTTCACCGCAACGGCCTGGTTACTCATGTGTTCGAAGAAAATTAATGACGCCGCCAGGGCACGCACCTGATCAACCCCCAGCACCACGATAGCGCGGGAAATGGTGCTGATTTTTCCTGAAAATGAACCGTAGTAAGCTGAATTGACCACCTTGAGAATCTTGTTGGTCAGCGCAAAATCATTAACAATTAACGCGGCCAGCTTTTCAGCATCTTCCTTGCTGTTGGATTTCAGCTGGTTAATCGCACGGATTGAACCCGCCAGAGCCGGAAAGTCTTTCTTGCGCTGCATGCGCCGGTAAAGAAACTGCAACGTGGCTTTTCCGTGACCATCTACCGAGGCAACCTGTGCGTTGTCTTTTATATAGTTTTTAAGCACTTCGTAGAGCTTTCCGGCGTCCTGGTAACGGTCACGGGGATTCGCTGCCAGGGCTTTCAGGCAAATGCCATCGATGACATCGTCAGCGATACTATTGACCCTGGAAGGTGGCTGAGGTGGACCCACCAGGATCTTGGCCAGCACTTCAGAGGTTGAAGCACCCGCAAAAGCCGGGTTGCCGGTAATTAATTCATAGAAAATGGCGCCCAGTGAAAACACATCGATACCGGGAGTAACGACTTTTTGCCTGACATATTCAGGCGCCATATAACGCGGCGTACCGACAACCTGGTGACTGGTACTTCCCTCTTCAATCATCATGGCAATACCAAAATCCATGATTTTGGGGATACCTTCCTCGTTCAGGATGATGTTTTGTGGCTTGAGATCACGATGCACCACACCGTTCTGGTGGGCCTTGGCAACACCGGCAGCAATACCCATCATAAGCTCTATGATTTCAGACAAATCAGGCTGATTGCTTTTGATATAGTCAGACAGCAACTCGCCCTCGACATACTCAAAAACGATATAGGCAGACTGACCGGTAATCAGGTTCTTGTCGAGCATTTTGATCGCGACATTACGTTTTAGTTTGGGATCCTCCGCCAGGTACACCGTACCCTGACTGCCCTCACCAATTTGCCCGGCAACCTGGTAACGTCCAATGGTTTTAGGAGATGACAACTGCTGTTTCCTTTGACTTTTCTGCAGGTTTTTTGACTATGAAAATGCGGTAAATGATTTTCGCAACAACGTTTGTTCGAAATACTATCATTAGTTTCTGCTAAACCAGTAAAATAATAAAGATTTTTTCAAAAAGTACGATTAGTATTTTGAGATAATCGTTATCTAATTACCGAGCAGTATTTAAGGGACTGACTTCACATGTATAAGCTGGCCATCATCCACAAAGGCAAAATCGTAAAAAACGTGCACCTGATCAACGGCAAAATGCTGATTGGTCGCAAGCCGGTCTGCGGTATTCATCTGGAAGAAAAAATGGTCAGTGGCCAGCATGCCGAACTCAATGTCAGTAATAATGGCGTCATTTTAAAAGACCTGGACAGTACCAACGGCACCTCGGTTAATGGGAACCGCATCACCGAAACTGCACTGCAAACCGGTGACCAGATAACCATTGGCAATTACAAGATGATCTTCGTGCGTGAACATGGTGAAACCGAGGACCCTGATGCCACCATGATCGTTGGCTCGCAGCCACGCCCTGTCGCGGTTAAACCTGAGAAAAAACCTGCCGGTATGGTGATTGTCATATCCCTGGTGATTATTGCTATTATTGGAATTACGGCATATTTATTAATGGGCACCTGATAGACCGCCAATGTTATTTAATAAAGACAAAAAGCGAAAAAAGCCGGCAACAATTAAAGTCACTGAGTCCAATTTACAGAAAATTCCTGCCAGAGACCTGCAACCGGGTATGTATGTAGCAGAACTGGATATACCCTGGGAAGAGAGCCCGTTTATGTTTCAGGGCTTCAAACTAAAAACCTGGGAAGACGTTGACGCCGTAATCGAATGCTGTCGCCAGGTCACTGTCGACTTCCGTCAGACCAAGATTATCAAACTTCCCCGTAATGAAATTGGCGACCAGCGTTATTCCTCAACTGGAAAAATTCAGCGTACAGCTTCTACCCAGCAAGAGATTACCCGGGCCAACAAAACCTACAAGCATGCCAGCGGTCTGGTTAATAACATGATGGACGACATTCGTCTCGGCAAGGCCATTGACACCAAGGCTGCGAAGGAAGTGGTTTCTGATGCGGTAGACAG
>JARRJW010000313.1:0-3765 GCA_037388785.1 Gammaproteobacteria bacterium | reverse complement strand
TTAATTCATAAGAAAGTTTATTAACGTTTAATTTTTCTTAATGTTTTTTCAGACCAGAACTCATTATCAATATCACGATTAAATTCAATAATTCGTTGAGGAATGACAGCCCAACTTTCCTGACCGGTAGTTAAATTAACGCCATACCAATATTTCCAGAAGAGTGCTCGCGGGTCTTTTGAATCAGTTTCATTATCCATGACTCCCCAGTCACGGTCGATAATTTTAACCATCTCACCATCTTTGTAATAAACGGTTCGGTAATCAGCAAAAGTTTTTGTATCGATCATGCTGATACGGTAGTCATACCACCAATCTGGAAACTTGGATTGGCTTTTCAGACCGTAAACCTCTTTTCCGACATGGCGACAACTGCGCTTTGGTAATTTACGCACGTACCTGTAATTTTTTCCTTCAAGTTCAGGTATAACACCAAGACAACTGCGCATGACTTTTTTCCCCAGTAGCTCATGTGTTTCATCAGTGGGTTTTCTTAAGGCTACATCTCCGAAAGTGAATACACTGCCGCCCCATGAGTCTTCTTGAGCCGGTTCAGCAAAACGTCTTATTTTTCGAAGTGCAGGCAGCCAGATGGCGTAGCTGGAGCTTTTATCTTGATCTACATAATCGGTGACAAGCAGGCCTGTACCTTTCAGGTTGCCCGAATGAAAAATGGCTAGGTCACGTGAATTGATCACACCATCGTCATATTTGTTGTTCAGGTGCCTTTCAATGGCAATGGTCGTGTCATTGCCTGATTCAGAACGATTGATGAGTATCGCCTTGTGGCTTCTACTACGTTTGGCGCCAATGGAAAAATTGTCGTAGGCATAAAAATGATTTGCAAAATAAACCTGATTGGCAATTTCCTGTGCTGAAGGCTGGTCTGTTTCTGGAAATGGCAGGTTTTTATCGACAACCGCATGAGTTGTAGACAGAGGTGACAAGAGCAAACAGGTTGTTATTAATAGTGCTTTTAAGCGCATGTTAATACCCCGGGCTAATAATAATTTTTTAAATGAATTAACGTCTGCGGGCAGAGTTGCGTCGTAGCGTGTAAATATCACTACGAATTCCACCCAGGTCGCCGGTTTTTACATAGTTTTGCCAGACTTTTTCCTGATCGATTTTTTCTAGCTTACTGAATAAGATGAAACTTCCAGGAAAACGCTTGGATAAAAAATCACTGAAAGATTCCAGACTATCTGATCCATCTACCCGGGCTTTTTGACCCGAAGGCAGCCAGGGGGAATTTGGTTGTTCCTGGAAAATCTTGGTTTGAAACTCATCTACATCGACTTTTACGGCTTCCAGGTAATCCGGATTTGCTGCAGAAACACTGGCTGATAATGAAAAAGCCAATAAAATCAATGGTATATTATGTATGCCTTTATTATTTTTTATCATTTAGCACCTTCTAAATTGCTATTTAAGCCAAAAAACTTATGACCTGTATTGCAAAGATATCGGCGCTATCTCATAAGACTTTAATTAAAATTCACCACCTTATGGGGTTTTTATTTTTAGACAAAGCTGAAATAGATGTTTGATAATTAATTCAGGATGAGTGACTGGTTTTGTGGAAGTAGAATTCGGCCTTCGATGTACCAGGTGTTATTAGGTGGGGTAATTCGTACCCACCAATTACCAGGGTTGATCTTTTGAGTAATTTTTCCGGAATAAACTTTTTCAGCGGTTTCCTTCAAAACGATTGTCATATCGTTATCAGAGCGTGTGGGATGGATCATTGAAAGCGTTAGCTCTTTAATGTTTCCTATTCCAGCATCGTTCGCAATGTCCCGATTCATTGCCAGTCCTTCTTTGTAATAATCGTCTTTGACCAGGCCATCGGCATCAGTAAATGCGATGTTTATGGTTATCATTGAGCCAATAACTGCCGTCAATGGCAAGGCAATTAGAAACCAGGGCCAAAATTGTTTGTACCAAATTTTCGGAGTCTGAGTTTCATTCATTTTAGTAACATTACCTTGGACCCAGGAAACGACCTGATTCGGTTAACGATAATCCTTCCGTTGTATTAGATTCAATTGTGAAATTAACCACGCTACTGGCAGACTTTAAGTTGCCAGGATCCGCTTCGAGGCGAACGGGAACCTCGACAACACCACCAGATTCAACGTCAACAAACTCATTACGCATTTTCATTGACAGGCCTTCAATGCCGGATGCTGTAATGGTGTAATTCTGTGGCGAATTGGTCATGTTGATAACCTTTAGGGTATAGACATTTTGAATCATACCTTCATCGGTTTCAAAATAAAGCGCGTTTCTATCACGGATAATATCCAGTTCCAGTGGAGTACGCGTGGCAATCGAATAGACCAATGCTCCCGAGATAATAAAGAGCAGGGCCGCATATACAAGGATTCTGGCACGCAGGATATTGGTTTTGCCGCCTTGCAAGTTATGCTCAGTGGTATATTTAACCAGTCCTTTGGGTTGATTGACTTTTTCCATGACTTCATCGCAGACATCAATACAGGCGGCACAACCGATACATTGATATTGCAAACCATTGCGGATATCAATCCCTGTTGGGCATACCTGAACACATAATCCGCAATTTATGCAATCACCGAGTCCGGATGCTTTGGCATCAACGCCTTTTTTGCGCGCGCCACGCGGTTCACCACGCTCTTCATCATAGGCAATCAGCAGCGTATCCTTATCAAACATAACTGATTGGAAGCGGGCATAGGGGCACATGTAGATACAGACCTGTTCGCGCATCCAGCCTGCGTTGCCGTAAGTGGCAAAACCGTAGAATAGAATCCCAACAAAAGTGAAGCCTGTAAAGAGTGAAAAAATCAACCAGGCAGCGTGTTTGCCACCTGTACGCATGATTCTTTCCCCATTCCATGGCCCCTTGTCCAGTTTTATTTGCTTTTGTCTTGAACCTTCAAATTTTCGTTCTATCCAGATAAAAATTTCTGTCCAGACAGTTTGCGGGCAGGCATAACCACACCACAGGCGTCCAGCCAATGCTGTAAAAAAGAAAAGGGCATAAGCGGCGATCAATAACAGGGCGGTAAGGTAGATAAAGTCCTGGGGCCAGAATGTCCAGCCAAACACATAGAATTTTCTGGCCGGCAGATCAAAGAGTATTGCCTGGTGTCCATCGTACTGCAACCATGGCAAGCCATAAAAAATACCAAGTAAAGCCACCATGGCGGCGTTTCTCATAGTGGCAAAAATTCCATGAACTTCCCTTGGATAGATTTTCTCGCGCTTTTTATAAAGCGATTCTTCCAATTGTTCGTCTTTTTGTTTCTCTTGTGTTGCCATGATCAGATTGCCTGGATAAAGAGTTAATTAATCATTTTTAACAATAAATTTAATAAATTGCATTGATGAAGCTCAAATCATTAATTATTACTTGTTTGTTCTGTTGCATGGGCGTCTGAAATAACAGGTCAATGTTGAGGAGATTGCACTTAAAAACCAGAAAATAAAAAAGCCGATGGTATAACCACCAAGGCGAGAAAGATCCGGATACCCCAATATCAGTCCTAAATCATGTGGATCAAAAAAAGCGAAAAATAAAATTGTGGTTAAGCTGCCAACCAGAAATGATGGCCAGAGAACAGAGACTATATTCTGAATTTGTGGAAGGTTTTGCTCGTTTTGTTGTGATGAATCATTATCTTCAGTTGACATGTTCATACCACCCTTTTTGTTATTAAAATTAAACTGATTGTATGCGAGTTGTCTCAATCGTTAAATAGCATCTGTCAATTTAGGCTA
>JARRJW010000312.1:0-2681 GCA_037388785.1 Gammaproteobacteria bacterium | reverse complement strand
ATGACCGGGATTTTGATTGAGAAATCCGAGGCATCAATCTGTAAATGCAGACTGGTGACTTCACCAATTTTAATGCCTCTGAATTCAACCGGCGCACCAATCTTTAGCCCCCTGACCGAGCCACTGAAATAAAACTGTACCTGGTAGGTTTCACGCACCGGTTCGAATGCGGTATCGCGATCAGAATAGAGTCTGTATTCATAAAATTCAGGGGCTTTCTCGCCTGCATCCAGATAGTCCGGGGTGGCAAATGAGATACCGCCGGATAAAACTGTTACCAGCGACTCGGCATCCACCTTCAGTCCTTCTGCGCCCAGGCTTAAATTGACACCACTGGACTCCCAGAAGCGCGTGTTGACGTTGACAAATTTTTCATAGGCTTTTTTGATGAAGATTCTGACAATGACCTTGCTGCCGTCGTCACTCATCTTGTAGGAAACGACCTGTCCTGCTTCCATGCCGCGATAGACCACAGGCGATCCTGCGTTGATGGATTCCCGCTGAGCAGAAACGAGGATGTAATAGTTGCCATCATTTTGACTGGCAATGAACGGCGGTTCATCGAGCCCGACAAACTCAAACTTTTCCTTGCCCTCGGTCGCCGGGTCGATGCCAATGTATACCCCTGAAAGCAGGGTTTGCAGTCCGCGAACCTCACCCGCGCTGATTCTGGGAGACTCGACCCAGAAGCGTGTGCCTTCGACCAGCATTTTTTCGGATTCTTTGGTCAGTCTGACTTTGACTACCGCACCCTGCAGATCTTCAGAAAGCACGACTGACTCAACGACGCCAATCTCAACATCACGCATGCGGACCTTTGTTTTGTCGGCGACGATACCGGAAGCCGTCTTGAAGTAAATCGTCACCAGTGGGCCCTTGTCCAGATATGCCTTGAAGGTCATCCAGCCACCAATTACAAGCGCCACCAGTGGAATAATCCAGAATATGGAAATTCCATTGCGCTCGCTGACTGCTACCTCTGCGATGTCCTGCTCAGGCATGTCTTGCTGAGAGTCGGCCATTCCTGTTCTCCAGATTATCCCAGATCAGATGAGGGTCAAAAGTCATTGCGGCAAACATGGTGAGTATGACTACCGCACAGAAAAATATCGCGCCTGCTCCTGCCGCTATACTGGCCAGATTGCCCATCTGCACAAGCGCCACCATGATGGTCACCACGTAGATATCTACCATTGACCACTTGCCAACCAGCTCAGCCAGCCGATACATTTGTGTGCGCTCTTTTGGCCTCCAGTTAAAGCGAAAGTGCACACTGATCAGTAAAAATATCAATATGGCTATTTTTAGCAATGGCACTAGCACACTCGCGATAAATACAATCAACGCAAGATGCCAGGAGCCATGGTTGAGCAGGAATATAATACCACTGAGAATCGTGTCGTACTGAGTGCTACCCAGTGAGGTTGTCTCCATGATGGGCAGGACATTCGCGGGTATGTAACAGGCAAAGGCCGCTATCACCAGTGCCCAGGTTCGTTGCTGGCTATCCGGCTTGCGAATATGCAGATGGCTGTCACAGCGCGGACATTGCATCTTTGCTTTTACTGTTTCTGTCAAAGGCACCGTTAAATGGCAGGTATGGCATTCGATGAAATGCTTCAGGTCATGGGGTATTGCACCAAACCTTGGCACCCTGACCATGGACCACACCCGCTCGCTGGCAAATGCCGCCTGGGCCCCGGCGAGCATGAATATCAACACACTAAATGCCACCAGTGCGGGCCCGGGAGCAATCGTTGCCAGATCCGCCAGCTTCACCATGGAAACCATGATACCGAGCATAAATACATCAACATGGCCCAGTTACCGGTTTGAGCCACCACCGAGCATAAATACATCCAGCATGGCCCAGTTACCGGTTTGAGCCACCAGTTTCATTGCATTTGCAATCTCTCTCGGTCGCTGACCCAGATTGATCGGAATCAGCAGATACAGCATCACCAGTATTTCCAATGCGGGTGCGATCACCGTGGTAAACAGCACGATGAAAGACAACAATAACTCACCCTGCTCATACAACAGCATGATGCCGGTAATCAGCGTTGTATGGCGGATATCCCCGGGCAAGCCAAAACTGATAAAAGGAAACGAGTTGGCGACGATAAACAGTATCAGCGCCGCTATGGTATAAGCCAGCGATTTGTCGAATGATAATCTGAGGTTGCGATAAAGCACTGCATCGCAACGACTGCATCTTGCCCTGGCGCCACGGGGAATGGACTGATGACGATAGGCAAGACCACACTCGTGGCAAAGGCCTACCGAATTATAATCATTATTCTCGTAACTGCCTGCCATACACTCAGATCCATAATCGAGAAGTTAACGATTGTAAATGATCGGGTTGCAAATTATTGGCGACTTTCAGCATATTTCAGGCAGGCGCTGTTGTCACCCTTGCTCTCATCCTCGGCGAATAACCCCCCAAGCGAGCCCAGGACAGCGACAGGAATCGTCACGGTTGGAAGGATAGCCAAACCCGCGTAACCCTTAGCCGCCATAATACCGAGTTCCGCACTCGAAACAGCACCAATATTGGGATCTCTGAGCGGCCCGGTCAGGTGCACCGGGTTTGCGTTCGACAGCAGTGTTCGCTTCTCCTTGGGGATGATATAAAAATCAATAGTCTCCTGGCCAAGATCCATGCTGCCCTCTCCGGA
>JARRJW010000311.1:0-4141 GCA_037388785.1 Gammaproteobacteria bacterium | reverse complement strand
AAGTTTTCAGGTTAGCTGTAAAATATAACGCTATCGGCGAAATTAGGCGACGTTAAAGAATTTTTCGTTTCATTCACATGCATATCGAGTTAAGCTTCAAAATATGAGTATATGGATTCACAAAGGCAATTACGAAGTAATGCGATGGCGTCATTTCATCGAATGATAAATCGCTTTCTAAATACCTATTGTCTGGAGAAAACCTGTGAATTCTGAAAAATTCAACGCACTTGTTGAACAAGGTTACAATCGAATCCCAATCGTCTGCGATGTTCTGGCAGATCTTGAAACCCCGCTTAGCGTTTATTTAAAACTGGCCAATAATTCCTATTCGTACCTGTTCGAATCTGTTCAAGGCGGTGAAAAATGGGGTAGATACTCCATTATAGGTTTAAAATCTAACGAAATAATAAAGATAACAGGGAATAAGGTCCAGATTGAGGTCAATTCTGAGATTATTTCAGTAGAAACTGTTCCTGACCCTCTGAAATACATAGAAGATTTGCAAAAATCATTTAAAGTGGCGGATATTGATGATTTGCCTCGGTTTTCTGGTGGCCTGGTGGGTTATTTTGGCTATGATACTATTCGTTATATCGAGCCCAAGCTGGCTAACTGTCCCAGTCCCGATCCAATAGGGAATCCTGACATCCTGTTAATGATTTCTGATGAAGTTGTTGTATTTGATAATCTCAGTGGGCGTATGTACGTTGTGGTTCATGCCCGACCTGATCGGGGTGATACGTTTGAATCAAGCCAACAACGATTACGAGATATAATCGACAGGATCAATCAGCCACTGCAGCCACAGCCATCCGGTCCAGGTAAACAGGTGTCCGAGTCGGATTTTGTTTCTGGATTTACTGAATCAGGCTTCAAGCAGGCTGTCGACCGCATTAAGCAATACATTCTTGATGGTGATTGCATGCAGGTGGTGATTTCTCAGCGCCTTTCGGTTCCCTATAGTGCCTCACCGCTGGATTTATACCGTGCTTTACGAAGCCTTAACCCTTCGCCCTACATGTATTTTTTAAATCTGAAGGATTTTCAGATCGTCGGTTCATCACCAGAAATCCTGGTGCGACTCGAAGACGAAAAGGTCACGGTTCGTCCCATTGCCGGCACCCGCCGCCGTGGCTATACCGAGGAAGAGGATATGGCCATGGAATCTGAATTACTGGCTGATCCCAAAGAACTGGCTGAACATCTTATGCTGATTGACCTTGGGCGTAATGATACCGGGCGGGTTGCTGAGATAGGTTCGGTGAAGCTCACAGATAAGATGATTGTCGAGCGCTACTCGCATGTCATGCATATCGTTTCCAATGTCGAGGGCAAACTGAAGAAAAACATGAATGCCATGGACGTGCTCAGGGCAACTTTTCCGGCAGGCACCGTGTCCGGGGCACCCAAAATACGGGCGATGGAAATAATTGATGAACTGGAACCGGTAAAACGCGGTGTCTATTCGGGCGCGGTGGGTTATTTGTCTTGGAAAGGCAATATGGATACAGCTATTGCGATCAGAACCGCTGTGCTCAAAGATGGCATGCTGCATATGCAGGCAGGAGCCGGTATCGTAGCTGACTCAATACCGGACCTGGAATGGAAGGAAACCATGAATAAAAGCCGGGCAGTGTTCAAGGCTGTTGAATTGGCCGAGGCCGGACTTTCATCGCATGGTTGCGAGGAGGACTGAAAATGTTATTGATGATCGATAACTACGACTCCTTTACTTATAACCTGGTGCAGTACTTTGGTGAACTGGGTGCTGATGTCAACGTAATTCGCAATGACGAGATTGATGTTGGGAAAGATTGTTCACGCGGGACAGGTTATGCACGGCAAAACTTCACCAATCTTCCATGCCGACAAGGGAGTTTTTTCCGGATTGGAAAATCCTTTACAGGCAACCAGATACCATTCATTGGTTATAGAAAAAAGCAGTTTGCCGGACTGTCTTGAGATCACGGCATGGACTGAAAATGAAAACCAGGAAATGGATGAAATCATGGGTGTTCGACATAAGGAGCTCGATGTTCAGGGTGTGCAGTTTCATCCCGAGTCAATATTGACGGAGTATGGGCACCAGATGTTGAAAAATTTTCTTGAACATAAATAATTCTACTTATCGGGCAAATTACTGCGTTATTGTTTCTCACAAAAAGCTTATTTACTACGTGTAAAATCCGCTTTTTTTGAAAAAAATACCTTGTCTTGCACTCATGGTAAGCGAATTATAAATTTTTACGAAACCAACTTATCCAGGCTGATTTTATATGATGCTTGAAGAAGTCTCTGCAGGAGGGATCCTGCAGTCAAGCCTGCACGGATGCATTCACGGCGTCTTCTGAAAGTGTTGCAGAAATTTAGCTACTAAAGGCGAATGTTATGGAAATTACTGAAGCAATAAATGCTGTAATTAAAAAACAGGATCTGACTGAAGAGCAGATGCAGTCGATCATGAGAACCATCATGACCGGGGGCGCCACTGATGCCCAGATTGGTGGTTTCCTGATTGGGTTGCGCATGAAAGGTGAAACCGTCAACGAAATTACTGCTGCAGCTTCAGTGATGCGAGAGCTAGCGGCATCCGTTGAAGTTGACCAGACCAATCTTGTCGATACCTGTAATATCTCAACAGCATCGGCCTTCGTGGTCGCAGCAGCCGGAGCCAAAGTCGCTAAACATGGCAACCGCTCAATTTCTTCCAAATCCGGTTCTGCCGATGTGCTCGAAGCAGCCGGTGTGCGCCTGGATCTCACCCCTGAGCAGGTGGCAAAGTGTGTCAATGATATTGGTGTCGGATTCATGTTTGCCCCGGCACATCATGGCGCAATGAAACATGCGATTGGTCCGCGCAAAGAGATGGCGGCTAGAACCATATTTAATGTACTGGGCCCACTCACCAACCCGGCTTCAGCGCCAAACCAGGTGTTGGGCGTGTTTGCCGATGAGCTGCTGGAAACCATGGCCAGCGTACTGCAGAAACTTGGCAGCCGCCATGTGTTGGTTGTTCATGCAAGAGATGGACTGGATGAAATCAGTGTCGGCGATAAAACCGAAATCGCCGAGTTGAAAGATGGACATATTCGCCGATACTCGGTGCAGCCGGAAGATTTCGGTTTTAATCGCACCCCGATTTCTGAATTGAAAGCAGACAGTGCCGAGCACAGCCTGGAGATTATAAGACACCTGCTGGAAGATCAGCCTGGACCTGCCAGGGATATCGTGGCATTGAATGCAGGAGCGGCGGTTTATGCTGCAGGGATCGCGGATTCGCTTAAGGATGGAGTTGCCAGGGCAAAAGAGGCTATTGCCAGTGGTGAGGCCAGAAACAAGCTGGATCAGTTGGTCATTTTGACCCAGAGTTTTTAACTTGTTGATTCCTCCCGGTAGCTGACATCGATAATCACATATTCGCGAATGCCGCCGGGTGTTTTTATGACCACTTCATCATCAATGCTCTTTTTCATCAATGCGCGCGCTACCGGTGAGTCCATACTGATGGCATTGGTTTTCGGATCAAACTCATCCGGTCCTACAATACGATAAATGACCTGGTTTTCATCAATATCTTCCAGGTAAACAATTGCGCCAAAAAAGACCTGTTGAGGGTTGCTGGGAACGGTATCAACGATTTTCAGCTCTGGCAGGCGCTTTTGTAGATAACGGATCCTGCGGTCAATTTCCCTTAATTGTTTCTTACGGTAAATGTACTCAGCATTTTCTGATCGGTCACCTTCGGCTGCCGCGGCTGACAAAGCCTGGACAACCTCGCGCCTTGTTTTCCATAAATCCTCCAGTTCACGCTTAAGACTGTCATAACCGCTGCGGGTGATGTAGGGTGATTTGGGTTTTGCAGGCGGACGATAGCGAGCCATATCAAAATTTATTGGCGTCCAGCATGATCAGGGTACAGTCTGCCAGCCAGTCAATGCCGGCTTCAGATAAGGCCTTTTGTAATAGCTTTGATTCAGTGCCGGGATTGAAAATAACGCGTTGTGGTTTGGCCGCCAAAACCTCATCCACCAGCGAATCAAGTTTGGCGGCACCAACGTATAACGTCAGGGTATGGATAGGCTGTGGCAGGTCTTTAAGTTCACGGTAAACGGGAAAGCCTTCAATTTCCTCAAAGCGG
>JARRJW010000310.1:0-3155 GCA_037388785.1 Gammaproteobacteria bacterium | reverse complement strand
GCTTTTTATTTTTTCTTTATCGATTCCCAAGCCAGTATCCTGGACCTCAAAATGCAGCCAAACTTCATCATCCAGTCGTTTTGTCTGGGAGATGCTTAAAATAATGTAGCCCTCTTCAGTAAACTTGACTGCATTGGATGCCAGGTTGGTTAAGATCTGACCTATCCGATAAGGGTCGCCAATTAATTTTTCTGGTATTGCCGGGTCAATGTCATATATATACTCAATCGGCTTATCTTCTATTTTTACATTGACCATGACACTTAGACTTTCAAGCACTGAATCCAGAGAAAAAGGCGTTTTTTCAATGGCAAGCTTGCCTGCTTCCACCTTGGAATAGTCTAAAATGTCATCAATAACATTTAATAAGGTTTGAGCGGATACCTGTATTTTACTGACGTAATCTTTCTGTTTTTTATCCAAATCGGTTCTGGATAGTAAATGACTCAGGCCGGTAACCGCATTCATCGGCGTCCGTATTTCATGACTCATGTTAGCGAGGAATTCGCTCTTGTAGCGGCTCGCCTGCTCTAACGTATTTAACGCCTGATGTCGCGTCGTTACATCCTGCGATATACCTAGAATATGCTTGTGACGGCCATCCTCCGAGAAAGATAGCGTATGAGCCTTGGAATAAATCCAGCGTTTGCTGTCACAGGTTTGATACTCGGTAACAAAGTCCCTTTTCGGTGACTTGAGATAGTTTTTAAATATATTTTCAGCCGATTCATCATCCGGTTGGCCCAGACAATCCACGAGTTTATCAAACGACAAACTTTCACCATGACTGATACAATGATGAGATCGAAATATCTCATCGACATTAATGACAAAATTTCCCTGTTTGTCTTTTTTCATTTCCCAGAAACCCAGGTTGGCACTTTCCAGCGTCAGTTTCAGACGTTCCTGGGTTAGAGCGAGCTCACGATTACTTCTTCTGACTTGCAACATCCATACACTGCCAATTAACAGGATGATTAAGGTCGCAACCAGCACCTGCCAGAGCAATGTGTAGTCAACCTGGTGTTCATATTTAACCGCAAGCCATTTTCGATAGATGGTATTTTTTTGTGTCTCTGTCAGAGTATCGATGGCCTTGTTGAGAATACCTACCAGCTCTGGCCAGTCTTTACGCACCCCAATACTGAATAAATAACGATAAGGTGTAGAGCTTGCTACCTGTATATTGGCGTAGCCTTCTGTACCGACCAGATATCCTCCAACTGCAAGTGTCCCGATATAAGCATCAAGTTTCCCTGTCGATACTGCATGCAGCGCCTTTTCTATTGTCGGGTACTTGATCAACTCAAGTTCTGGATAATCGCGGTTTAAATAATCTGAAATGGCATAACCTTCAACGACACCAACGGCCTGATTGGTTAAATCTTCCAGTCCGGCAATAAATTTACTGCCTTTTTGATTGAAAATAACGATCGGAAAATCCAGATAATGCTTGGTGAAAGTTAGATATTTCTCACGCTCTGCAGTCTTTGCAACCAGTGGTGCGATATCAAGTTCCCGGTTTTTAAGTCCATCAAGGACTTTCGACCATGGCATTGCAGTCGGTTTTACCCAGTCGATACCAAGCTGTTTCCCGAATAAATATAAATAGTCAGAAGAAAGCCCCTGATAGTTTCCCTGCTCGTCAATGTATTCCAGCGGGGCCCAGTTAAAGTCGACCCCCAAACGGATATTATTATGTTCTGACAACCATTGCTGCTCTGCTTCAGTTAAATTAACCTCTGGTAAATCTTCCTTATCTACGAGAAGAATTATGGGCAGCCACCGTCTCCTGATGCTTTTAATTTCCTCTTCGGTCAAACTATCAAGTGCTTTTTGAACAAGATTACGTAATACAGGCTGATCATTACGGATGCCAAAATGAAGATTGGAATTTTCAAAAGGGGTACTCGATGCTATTTGCAAATCAGTCAGTAATTCTTTATTCTTTTTCCATGAGATAAGCAACAACCGCGCGATTACCGATATAAGCATCAGCTCTGCCATCAGAGACGGCCTTTAATGCCTCAATAGTTTGCCCAACCAAGAAAAGGTTAATTTTCTTATAGTCTTTTTGCAGCTTACCCGTGAGAAAGTAATCCTTCTCCATGGCGACAGTTTTGTTGTTTAGTGATTTCAGGCCCGAAATACTTTCTACCGCTTTGCGGGTTACAATAACGTATGGTGAGGTAAAATAGGGTCCCGTAAAGGAAAGATACTCAGCGCGCTCTTCTGTATATGACATTGACCCCATCATATCCAACTTTCTATCCCGCAAAAGTTCAAGCTTTTCTGACCAGGAGGGCTCTGTTACCAACTCAACCTTGAGCCCCAGACGGTTAACGACCAGGGAAAGATAATCAGGCGTGATGCCTACCCATTTACCATTTTCTGCAGTTCGATCGAAAGGAGGCCAGTTTGATTCTCCACCAACTCGAATAACCGGGTTTTCTGAGATCCATCTTTTTTCTTCATCAGTTAATTCAAGCTTATCAGGCTCGCTTTCTTCTTGTCCCGATAGCCAGCGTCTTTCAATCCGTTGATGTTCTGCCAACGTCACCGCGTTGAGGGTTTTATCAATAATATCTCTTAATGGTGCCCACTCAGGATTGGTTTTCGAGATCGCAAAATTCTGAGGACCCGTGCCAAGTCCTGCATCAGCAACAATGCGTAAATTTGTTAACTGATTTTCACGCTTAAGCCAGTCTGCTACTGCCTGGTTGCCAACATAGGCATCTGCTTCACCCCATGAAACTTTTTGCAAAGCCGTCAGCGTAGAATCAAATGGGAGTAACTTAATCTCAGGATGATGCTCCTGAAGCAATTTCATTGTCAGAAAGCCATCTTCAATAGCGACTGTCTTGCCATATAAATTCTTTATATCAGTTATTTTTGCTGAGTCATCCCTGGTAATAATAACTTTTTGAACTTCGAAGAATGGTTGTGTAAAAAGTAGTTTTTCTGCACGGTCTTTTTTAAATGAAATCGTCGAACCGACAGGAAGACTGCCCTGCATAACCTTTTCCAGCATATCCTTGAATTTAGGACTTACCCTGGGAATAAATTTTACGCCAAGGCGTTTCTCAAGCAGGCTTAAGTAATCAGCAGCAATACCGGCATGTTGACCTGACTTGTCGACAAAATCTATAGGTGGC
>JARRJW010000309.1:0-3774 GCA_037388785.1 Gammaproteobacteria bacterium | reverse complement strand
CCAGTTGTTCGAAATCTGTGTAGCCATTTACCAGGCCATGCTTTTTCGATTGACTCGCTGCTACCCGGCATGACAGTTTTTTTGCCTTGCTCCATTGAAGAACATCTTCCGTCAGATCGGACTTATACACTGAGGCCAGTAAAATTTCATCAAAGGGCTTTTTACTATAAATCTGCTCTAGCAGGTTTTCTATTTCATAATTGCCATGAGGAACCGAAACATGCGCTTTATGTTTCAAATCAGATTCATGGCAATAACCCAATGTTGTGTTGCCGATATCGATTAAGAGTCTTTCTACTGGCATATCCAATGGCATATCAAAGCATTTTTCTTAAAGAGACTTCACCGGCATGGTAAACATTGATTTGATCATTCTGTTTCAATTTCAGGTTTCCCTGTTCGTCGATGCCTTCATAGATGCCATTTTCTGAGTTCATAGCACTGGAGAGCATTACAGGCTCACCCAGAAAAGCGTCAAATTTTTCCCAAAGACCAATAAAATCTTCCAAACCCTTTTCTTCAAAAACTTTCAGCGTTTTAATACAGCTGACGATTAGCCCTGCTGCCAACATGTTTCTGGATAACTGATGTTCCGCCATGGCTGTTTTCAAATCGGTGTAGGGCTGATTAATTGCAGCTGGCAGAACACCGGACATATCCAGATTAAGTCCTAAACCAATGACAACCTTGACCGGCCCCTCAGCTTCGCCCTTGACTTCAAGCAACAAACCTCCAAGCTTTTTATAGCCGACATAAAGGTCGTTTGGCCACTTAATCGCAATATCATGCAGTCCAAGCTGATATAAATATTCTGCAACCGCCGCCGCAATTGCAATACTTAGTCCGGAGACATTAGCCATGGAACAGTCAATCACCCTGGATACAGACAACTGGATGTTTTTACCAAATGGAGATACCCAACTCCGACCGCGTCGACCACGGCCATTAAGCTGCATTTCAGCCAGGCATGCTTGGTAACGCAGATCATCAGAAGCATTATTCAGTAAAAACTGATTGGTTGAATCCAAAGTGGTATACACATGTAAACGGTAATCCTCAGTTAAATCAGAATTTGCAATATGCGTTGCCAGTTTGTCCTGGTCGAAAAGTTCCATTGGTTCAGCAAGCCGATAGCCTCTACCTTTTACTGCAAAGATGTCCAGGCCAAATTCCCGCTGTAATGTCTGCACCGCTTTCCAGATTATCGTTCTTGATACATTCAGCTTGCCTGCCAGATTCTGCCCTGAATGAAAATTGCCATCAGCCAACAACATCAAAACGTCGACAGTTGGTTTATTCATTTCGCAGTTGGCTGGAAGCTGACCAGTGATTTCTCATCGCAAGTTGACGTTCGGTTAAATCTTCATTGCCCAGCAGATAAAGATCAAAAACATTCTCAGGTGTCACTTCCGGTGTAATGAATGTTTCCACCAAGCGACCACGTCGGAAAAGATAAAGACTATATTGTTCACCCGAAGACAGTTGGCCAAGCATCGCATCAAACTTGTCTGCGGTAAGTTTACGATGATTGAGCGCAATCAGCTCATCTTCCGGGCAAACACCGGCCTTTTCTGCAGGAGAATCATTGAACACACTCATGACCTCAAGCGAGTTGTTTTTAAGCTTTAAACCAAAGGTCAGTGAATTAGCGTCGGACTTATCCGCCAGTTTTTCATATTCAACATAGCCACCCATATCCTGCGCATTAGCCATCTTTGCCATACTCTTTCCATAACTTACGCATCAGATCATCAAGCGATTGGCGGCCACTGCTTTCGGTTCTGATCATCATATCGAGACCAAAAGCAATCACTGCCCCCTTGGTGTAGTAACTGACTATCGCATTTATCGCATTACTATCCTGCTTGTAAAACTTGGTCCAGGCGGTAAAACTTGAATCCGTGACGGTCTGTTTAAAACGCCCCATGACCTGATTCAGACGCGTTAAAGTCTGGGCAAGCAGTTTTAAATAATCCTCAATAGCAATACAGCCACTTCTTAAAAGGCCCAGATCATCGTAATAGGATGTAATACCTTCAAAAAACCAGAGCATGTCGGTATAAATTTCCTGATCCAATTCAAGATTGACAAAATCTTTTGGCTTTAAACGCTTTACATTCCATAGATGAAAGTACTCATGACTGCACAAACCCAGGAACTGAATGTATTTATCTTTATTGGAATCAGTGTTTAAAAAGGGTAAATCATCTGGCGCACAAAGCAGGGCTGTTGATGACTTATGCTCAAGTCCTCCGTAACCATTTTCAGAGACCATGGTTAAAAAGCGATATGATTCAGGCATTAATCCATCATTGAACATGGCAATATGCTCATTACAGATTTTTGTCAAATCACCCGCCAAACGCTGCTCGTCCAAAGGGTGATAAACATCACCGGTAAAATGGATCGAATGCGGCCGGTTTCCTGCCTGAAAAGAAATGTCAATTGAATCACTGATTTCAACCGGATGATCAATAAGCGCCTGGTAACCATTAATTTGATATTGACCATAACCGGCAGTATCAATTTTGTGCACCGGTAGTGTAGTTTTCACCGTCCAGTTTTGACAAAAATCCGGTTGAACTTTCAGAATATCAACCTGGAACAGTTGATCGTCAATTAATCCCGGCTTTAAAAAAACACTGGTGCCGTTAAAAAAAGCATGCTGATCGTCAATATGGGCACTTCTGACTGACAGGTCGTAGGCAAAGACCGAGTACTTAACAACTAATTCACCCTGATGTGAAGCAACCTGCCATGAAGATTTACTTAGGCTTTGGATATCTAATGCCTGGTGATTGCCGAAAGCTTCGATGGTAATGATATTTTTGGCAAAATCACGAATCATGTAACTGCCAGGAATCCAGTTTGGCAAAGATAATACCTGCCCATTAGGATCAGGCTTTTCAATAATCATTACAACATCAAGCTGATGACTTCGGGGATTATTAATAGTAATTTCGTACTTGATCATAAACTATAACCATTGCTGTATCGCAGATTGCCCTGCCGCATTGGTTGCTTTAACAACCACACCCGCATAACCAATGAGAATTTCATACTCGGCATTATTTTTCAAAGGCGCATAAACCGAACTACCAAAAGCAGATGAAATTCCCGGCAGGTAAGAATAATAGGACTTAACAAATTTCCATAAATCCAGACTATTTATGACGCCGTTACGAAGTGAATAATACTGTTTAGGTTTTTGTTGCTCATCCTCGATTGATTCATAACGATTGGATAGTCGTGAAGCCTGGTACAGATTCTCAAAACCCATCAATGTTGATGCAGCACTAAAGCGAATTAAACGAAAATCAATCTGCCACTGATCACCTTCCAGTCTGAAAGTTTGATCTTTATCTGTCGATTGCAGATGAAAATCATAAATATTTGGTGATATTTCCTTGATCGTTACCTTGTATATCAAATCCTGACTGGTCAACTGATGATAGGTAGCCAGATCAATGCCGACGATCGAGAAAAAAAGTGCCGCCAACCCGAGTGTATAGAGCAATACTTTACGAACAAAAAAATGCAGGAAAAAGGATTTGAACATTGATCTAGAATGACAGAATTGGCAGGTACAGGGAAGTAGAGAGTCTGGCAACTATAAAGAAAAAAGCCCTAACCGCCAGAAGCGATTAGGGCTTTTTAAATTAAAGTCTGGCAGTGACCTACTTTCACATGGGGAGACCCCACACTATCATCGGCGATGAGCCGTTTCACTTCTGAGTTCGGGATGGGATCAGGTGGTACCAACTCTCTATTGCC
>JARRJW010000308.1:0-2904 GCA_037388785.1 Gammaproteobacteria bacterium | reverse complement strand
GTTTGCCACACTCAGAGCTAGAAACCAATTTAGAGGCTGAATATAGGGATTGAAAAAGCTGATAGATTTGAGGTTATTTATCCAGGTTAGCTGAGAAAACTGGAAGTTAAGTTCTACCACAGAGACTTTTCAGGACCGCTGTGAATACGTCCATATATGCTCTAATAAGCAACCTCTGACACAACCTGTTGAAGGTAGTCTGAGTTTGTTTTTGAAAGTGTCCGAGTCAGGGATGACGAGGCCAAGCCAACAAGGATGTTTTCACGGCGTCTTTCAAAAACGAATACAGACTACCTTAACCGACTACTTGGCCATATCCAGCATCAATTTATTCATGTTATGGACAAAACTGGCTGGATCTTCAAGCTGACCACCTTCAGCCAGCAATGCCTGGTCAAATACCAGTTTTGCCATATCCTTGAAACGGTCTTCATCTGACTCATTATCCATGCGATCAAGTAGCGGATGTTCAACATTAATTTCAAGAATGGGGGTCGGCATTGGTGCATCCTGGCCAATCTGTTTAAGCACCCTGGCCATATTTTGACTCATATCGTAATCACCAACTACCAGACAGGCCGGAGACTCTGTCAGCCTCGAGCTAACACGCACTTCCTTAACGTCATCACCAAGGGACGCTGTCAGACGCTCAATCAGGCTTTTGTGCTCTTCAGCAATTTTTTCCTGTTGTTCCTTTTCTTCCTTGTCTTCCAGTTCGCCCAAATCCAGTTGGCCCTTCGCAATAGACTGCAGATGCTTGCCTTTGAAGTCGGTCAGGTGGGAAACCAGCTCCTGCTTCTCGACCATATTCTCGATATACTGGTCGAGTGAAACCGTTTCTGCATCACCCTCGGATTTGGTTGTCGCAAATCTTAGCAAACCTGCAATTTTTTCTTTGTTGGCAAAATCTTCAGCCGGGCCTTCTTTCATGACACGGCCAAATTCTTTCCAGAAACCCTGGTACTTTTCTTCATCCTTCTTAGCCAGCTTTTCCAGCGCATCAAGAATACGCTTAACATTGGCAGAACGGATAGAATCAATCTTTTTGTCATGCTGCAAAATTTCACGCGAGACGTTAAGCGGCAGGTCATCAGAGTCAACCACACCTTTGACGAAACGCAGGTAATGCGGCATTAACTTGTCGGCCTCATCCATGATGAAAACCCGTTTCACATAAAGTTTTACGCCGTGTTTCTGTTCACGGTCCCACATGTCGAAAGGAGCACGAGACGGGATGTACAGCAAAGATGAGTATTCGTTTTTTCCTTCTACACGGTTGTGAACATGCAACAACGGATCTTCAAAATCATGCCCTACAGACTTGTAAAACTCATTGTACTCTTCATCGGTAATATCCGACTTACTGCGCATCCATAATGCAGTACCCTTGTTAACTTTTTCCCACTCAGGTGTTTTCTCTTCTTCACCTTTTTCCTTTTCTTCATCGGTCAAAGGCGGCACCTCTTCCAGCATTTCAACTGGAATGGCAATATGGTCTGAAAACTTGCTGATGATGCTGCGGATTCTGTAAGGCTGCAGGAATTCTTTTTCGTCTTCACGCAAATGCAGGGTGATTCGTGTACCACGTTCCGGTGAATCGACATTCTCTATCGAGTAACTGCCTTCCCCACTCGATACCCATTTAACACCATGCTCTGCACCCAGACCGGCACGACGGGTAATCAGTGTGACTTTGTCTGCAACAATAAAGGCGGAATAAAAACCAACACCGAACTGACCAATAAGCTGGCTGTCCTGAGTTTGGTCACCTGTCATTTTTTCGAGAAATTTTTTCGTGCCGGAACTGGCAATCGTACCAATGGTTTCACTCACTTCCTGACGGCTCATGCCGATGCCATTATCTTCAATAGTAATGGTTCCAGCTTCTTCATCGGTATGAATACGAATTTTAAGGTTAGGATCCTCTTCGTACAAACCATCGTCACTGATTGCCTCAAACCGTAACTTTTCGGCCGCATCTGATGCGTTTGAAATAAGCTCTCTGAGGAAAATTTCCTTGTTCGAGTAAAGAGAACGGATGACTAAATTGAGAACCTGGCTGACTTCAGCCTGAAATTCGAGGGTTTCCTTTTGAGCTTCAGTGGTCATGGTGCAAAAAACTCCTGATGGATAATGTAAATGATTTTTCTAAAGACGTAGAAATGGGTTCTGATCAGGCAAAATCAAGATCGAAATTAGATTAATATTTTTTATATCTCGTGATTTCTATTTATAAAATACAAACACATTAAATTTTGAAAAAAGAGGCAACGAAGAGAATTAAACCAGCATCACTTTTACAGATCGCTGTGAATATCGCCCTGTAAGGCCTTTAAGCCCTGTAAGCCTGGAAAAGTGACGACTTGGTTGAAGTAATAGATTTAAAACGCTAATGCGCCAAGAGTAAAATTATACGCTGTCGATTTCACGGAAACACTCGATATGCTTGCTAAAACCGGAAATATTCTCTGCCGGGAATTCCTGGCCAACAACAAAAATCTGGTTAATTTCATCCGACAGGTCCGGCAGAACCTTGAGCGAGCTTTTGGTACGTGCTTCATCAAAGAAAGCAAAAGGCTCATCCAAGAAAATGAACTGCTCCCCTTCGACAGACCGGTTGACCAGTTCCTGAGAAAGCGCCAAACGTAATGCCAACATAATCTGACGCTGTGTTCCGCTTGATACCTCTTCGAGATCAAGAAAATCACGTTTCTCACCGGAAAAGACCGAAACTGACATGTCATTATCGATTTGCAGGTGCTCATAGCGCCCTTCGGTAAATAATGGCAATGTCCGACTTACCAGGTCACGGACATCATTATTGAAGCGGCTGGACATATGACCACTAGCCCCTTCAAGCAATTCATTAGCGAGCTGCCGGATATTAATTCGAGCCTCGGCATC
>JARRJW010000307.1:0-3874 GCA_037388785.1 Gammaproteobacteria bacterium | reverse complement strand
TATGTAGCCGTTACTGCCCATAAAGCCCAGCATGAAGACTGCTGCATAGAGATTGATACCGCTGGCCCAGGCAACTCCCAGGGACAGGGCGATAGTGGTGGTTATGTCCATGTGGCTACTTTAGTCAAATAGGCTGATTTAATATTGGGTCAAATCGAGGAAGAATCAAGTTGTACGGTTTTGCGGGGGTTGCGCTGCAAGAAAGCCCAGGGCCAGTGTCCGGTAGATTGGATTTGGACAAACCAGTTTGGATGCACCTGAGGCAATCAGTGAGGTAGCTATGACAGCCAGCACCATCTGCTGGTTATTGGTCATTTCCATGACAATGACAAAAGCAGTAATGGGAGACTGAACGACACCGGAAAAGTAGGCCACCATGCCCATGGATCGAAGTCGGCCTGACCGCCCTGGTCAATTATATGTTTGGCTGCTTCGTAACCGGTACCAAAAACGGACGTATGGCTGTTTACGCCAACGCCAGCGACGATAAGGCCGCAGACGAGTGCTAATATGTAAGGGTGATTGCTGGCGAAGCCCTTGAGCCTGTATGTGCCACTGATCAGACCCTGGCTGAACAGGCCACCAAGCACGCCGCCGAGCACCCCGCAAACCGGTATTGCAAACCATGAAGCGACATCCGGCATGCTGACATCAAAGGTGCCGAAGTAGTGGTAGTGGCCCAGTAATACAGTCGAGGTAATTCCAGCAATGACCACAGCCATCAGGATTATGCCGCTGTTGCGTTGCTCGAAAGACCGGCTCAATTCCTCAATGGCAAACACAATCCCGGCCAAAGGTGTGTTGAACGCCGCCGCAATCCCTGCCGCTCCTCCGGCGAGGATAACGCCCTTTTCCATGTAGAGAGGGGTGTATTTTGAATACCTGCCAAAGGCATAAAGCAGCGATGCTCCAATATGTACTGTAGGGCCTTCCCGACCGATAGATGCCCCGCACGCCAGTCCCAGTAATGTCAGCAATACCTTGCCGACTGCAATGCGAATGGAAAGCACGGTGGATTTTACATTCATTTCCATGGCGGCTATGGACTGGGGGATGCCGCTACCCTGACTCCCCGGGAAGAATGTGCGTGTTAGCCAGGCAATTACGATCAATCCGGCAGGTGTCAGTACCCATGGCAGCCACGAGTACTGTTGTATTGCGCGATGAAAAAAATGATCCGCTTCCTGGCTGGCCAGCGCAAATACGGCCGCTACCAGTCCGACAATAATCGAGCCCGCCCAGAAAAGCAGTCGTATTCTCCATGCCTTGGGATGGAAAATGGCGCGCTTGGATTTTCTGATATGGTGTCTCAAGTGCAGTTACCCGGCATTGGCTGCCACTGGATCAATCAAGATATGGATTCTATCGAAATAGCGAGTGTTTGTACGTTATGGCATGAATTCGCGTACAATTTTGTAAACAGAAATTGAGTAAATCCCTATGATTAAAGCAGGAATCGTTGGCGGTACCGGTTACACTGGCGTCGAATTATTACGCCTGTTAAGCCTTCATCAGCAGGTTGAAATAAAAGCAATTACCTCGCGCGCAGAGGCAGGCAAGCCTGTTTCGGACATGTTTTCCAGTCTGCGCGGCCATGTGGACATCGTATTTAGCGAACCTGACTCGGAAGTCTTTTCAGGCTGTGATGTTGTCTTCTTTGCAACCCCGAATGGCGTAGCCATGACCATGGCCCGGGAATTACTTGATGCAGGTGTGCGGGTAATCGACCTGGCTGCAGATTTTCGCCTTAAAGATATCGAAGAGTGGGAAAAGTGGTATGGAATGAAGCATGCCTGCCCTGATCTGGTGGCCAAGGCAATATATGGCTTGCCTGAAGTTAATCGTGAACTGATTAAACAGGCTGATCTGGTGGCAAATCCGGGTTGTTATCCCACCGCCACCCAGCTTGGATTCCTGCCGTTGGTCGAAAATAATCTGGTAGACAGTGATTCATTAATCGCTGACTGTAAATCGGGGGTTAGCGGTGCAGGTCGCGGGGCGAATGTTGGTACGCTGTTTTGCGAAGCAGGAGACAGTTTCAAGGCATATTCAGTTCCTGGTCATCGCCATTTACCTGAAATAACCCAGGGCCTGACTGAGCTGACCGATGAGATTATTGGTTTGACATTTGTTCCGCATCTGGCACCGATGATCCGGGGTATACATGCCACGCTTTATGCGAGAGCAAAGGGTGATATTGCAGATGTTCAGTCAATATACGAGTCGCGATATGCGAAAGAGCCGTTTGTTGATGTGATGCCTGCTGGTTCACATCCAGATACCCGTTCAGTGCGCGCTGTAAACACCTGTCGCATCGCTGTACACAATTCGCCTGAAGACAACATGGTTGTCATCTTGTCAGTAATCGATAATCTGGTGAAGGGTGCGGCAGGTCAGGCAGTGCAGAATATGAATCTGATGTTTGGTTTGTCTGAGAGGCGGCTATTATTCGCGCTGGTAGTAATTATCGTTTGGTTGCTGAGCGCATGGCTGGCTTATGAAACTGGCTGGAATCAAACCAGTTTCGAGCGTGACCATGCACAATCACGCCATGTGGTTTTGCAGCAGGAACTGGAGAAGCAGTTTGCGATCAACGAGCAGATGCAGGCCCAGATCAGCATCCTTAAAAGAACCGCGCAGGTTGATCGTGCGGCCAAGGAACAGATTGCCAAAGACCTGAAGGCACTGCAGGAATTACAAGCCGATTTGCGTGAAGAAATCGCGTTTTACAAAAGCATCATTAGCCCGGCGAGTGGAAAGTCTGGTCTGGATGTTTACAATCTGAGCATAACGCCACGGCAGGGACTGATGTACCACTTTAAAATGGTGTTAACCCAAAGTGGAAAAAGTGATAGTCTCGTCGAAGGAGTGGTGAAAATGCGCCTGAAAGGGGTCATCGATGGGAGCGAAAAAGAGCTGACCATTAAGGATATACAGGTCGCAGGTACGCCAGATTTAAGCTATAAATTCAGATACTTCGAAGAATTGGCCGGAAGTTTTCAATTGCCGGAGGGATACGAGGCCCGCGAGGTAGTCATTACCTTGATCCCGAAAAACGGCAAACGGAAAAACAAGCTGGTCAAAACCTTCGATTGGCTCAATGTGAGGCTGCATAGAGATGATAATGGGTGGTAAAAAATCGAGTTCAAACAAGGTGCATACACTGGTTGGCGGTGATACTGAAATACGTGGCGACATCAGTTTTGATGGCGGATTATTTGTTGATGGCACGATTGTCGGTAATGTGGAAGCCAGACCTGGTACTTCCTCCATTCTCAACCTGAGTGAAAAGGGAACCATTGAAGGTCAGGTCAAGGTGCCCCATATAGTGTTGAATGGAACCGTGATTGGTGATGTCTATGCCACAGAGCGTATAGAACTGGCAGCAAAGGCAAGGGTCACGGGTAATGTGTATTACAACTTGATAGAGATGGCTATAGGGGCAGAAATCAATGGTCAGCTGGTCCATGTAGCAGAGGCAAAGAACCCGGTGTTTCCCATGCCGAAGAACTCCGGGAATGTATCTGCGCCAAGGGTGACTGCTGAAAATGCCTCCTGACAAGAGAAGTAATGATGAATGAGATCAACGTACAGTTACAGCCCGCAAACGAACCGGTCGTTCTGACCGATGAGGCCGCGGCCCAGGTCAAAAAACTGGCCGACAAGGAAGGCAATCCTGAATTGATGCTGAGAGTATTCATTACCGGCGGTGGTTGTTCGGGCTTCCAATATGGCTTCGAGTTTGATGACAAGGTCAACGAGGACGATGTTTGCGTTGAGAATCATGGCGCAAAAATGGTGATTGACATGATGAGTATGCAATACATGAATGGCGCCAGGATCGCATTTCAGGAAGACCTGACCGGTTCGCAGT
>JARRJW010000306.1:846-3405 GCA_037388785.1 Gammaproteobacteria bacterium | reverse complement strand
GGTGTCTTGATCCTCGGCGCGACCCGCGGAGATGGTACCACAGGTGAAGATGTCACTCTGAATGTGAGAACCATCGATGCAATTCCACTGCGGTTGCTAGGCAAGGGTTATCCATCAGTGCTGGAAGTGCGCGGTGAAGTTATTATGACCAAGGCCGGCTTTGAGGCTCTGAATGAACAACAACGAAAAAATGATGCCAAATTGTTCGCCAATCCGCGCAATGCCGCGGCAGGCAGTTTGCGGCAACTGGATCCGCGAATTACCGCAACACGTCCCTTGTCCTTTTATTGTTATGGTACGGGCAAGGTCAGTGATGACAGTCTGCCGCATACCCACAGCGGGATCATGCAGAAGTTGAAAGCCTGGGGCCTGCCGGTGAATCCGGAAAGTCGCGTAGTGAAAGGTGTAAAGGGTTGTCTCGAATATTATCGATACATGCAGGACAAACGTGACAACTTACCCTATGACATCGATGGGATTGTGTACAAGGTCGACCGTCTGGTTCAGCAGCAACAGTTGGGATTTATCTCACGTGCGCCGCGTTGGGCCCTGGCACATAAATTCCCGGCACAGGAAGAAATGACAACCTTGCTGGGTATCGATGTCCAGGTTGGACGTACCGGTGCGTTGACACCGGTGGCCCGCCTTGAACCGGTGCATGTTGGCGGAGTGACTGTCAGTAATGCCACTTTACATAATCAGGATGAGATCGAGCGTCTTGATGCCCGTATCGGGGATACCGTGATCGTGCGCCGTGCGGGTGACGTGATCCCACAGATCGTTGGTGTTGTATTGACGCGACGGCAAGGTCGACCGCATCGTTATCACTTGCCAGAAACCTGCCCGGTATGCGATTCCCCGACAGTACGGTTGCCAGGAGAAGCGGTGACCTATTGCACTGGCGGGCTGTATTGTGCGGCACAGCGCAAACAAGCCATTAAGCACTTTGCATCCCGACGCGCCATGGACATCGAAGGGCTGGGT
Organism: Gammaproteobacteria bacterium; assembly: GCA_037388785.1. Classification (GTDB taxonomy): domain Bacteria; phylum Pseudomonadota; class Gammaproteobacteria; order Chromatiales; family Chromatiaceae; genus JABDQZ01. Next base: position 2,421 of record JARRJW010000306.1, on the reverse strand, counting down.
GACAAGCTGGTGGAACAACTGGTGGATGAAAGCCTGGTGAATGATGTCGCGGATTTGTATCACCTGAGCGTCAAGCAATTAGCCGGTCTGGAGCGCATGGCAGAGAAGTCGGCAACCAACCTGGTCAAGGCAATCGATAAAAGTCGGACCACCACGCTGGCACGATTTTTATATGCTCTCGGTATTCATGACGTGGGGGAAACGACAGCCCAGACACTCGCGCTGCATTTCGGAACTTTGAAGGCGATTATGCAGGCTAATGAAGCAAGCCTCATGGCAGTACCTGATGTGGGACCCGTCGTTGCCAAAAGCATTATCGAGTTTTTTAAACAGAAACATAACCAGGATGTGATCAGGAAATTAACCAAAGTCATCACCTGGCCTGAAATTAAAGCGAAAGCTGAGGCGGAACTGCCATTGCTTGGCAAGACCTTTGTATTAACCGGTACCCTGAGTCACATGACCCGCGATGAAGCCAAGGCCGCATTACAGGCGCTGGGTGGCAAGGTAACCGGCAGCGTATCGAAAAAAACCGATTATGTAGTCGTCGGTGAAAACCCGGGCTCCAAGGCAGAAAAGGCCGAAGCGCTGGGCGTTGACATGCTTGATGAGACAGCGCTGCAGAAACTATTAAAACTACACTGATATTGTATATCTAGAATCGATAACAATTAACCGGAGGATACATGCTATATAAATCAAAGATGCCAGCTGCGCTGTTACTGTTATTTGTGAGTACGCTGCTGCTGACAGCTTGTGGTTGGAATCCTGATAAACCTGATCAGGAACGCCAGGAAGCGCTGGAAACCATTGCGGCTTTCAAGAAGAAGGATCCTGATATCAAGACATTTTTTAATAGCGCCTATGGGTATGCCGTTTTTCCTTCAGTTGGTAAGGGTGGCTGGGTAATAGGCGGTGCCTATGGAACGGGTAAGGTATTTCGACAAGGGCAGGTCATTGGTTCTGCATCTATCGTCCAGGGCACGATCGGGTTTCAACTCGGTGGCCAGGTTTGGGCTGATGTACGAGGCTTCGGTAGGAGGGCAGAGTTTTACTTTTAAGCCTGAAAAATAAGTCGGCAGTTAAGTCTGAGCCCGAATCAGGCTAAACAGAAAAAATGAAGGGGATGCCGTCAGACGGCAACCCCCTTTTGTTTATTTAAGATCGACTTTGGCGTTCTTGCGCAGATTCTGGATGTAGGCATTGATCTGTTGGCCACGCATCATGTTCGCCAGTTGGGGTTTGACATCCTCAAACTTGGGCGGTGTGGCCTTGCGGGTATCCTCGAGGAGAATCACGTGCCAGCCAAACTGGGTCTGTACCGGTGCTTTGGAGTAAGTGCCTTTTTGCATCTGGGTCAGGGCCTGGGCAAAGGGCGGTACCATTTGGCCGGCTTTAAACCAACCCAGATCACCACCATCCGGGCCGGTCGGTCCAGTCGACTTGGCTTTTGCGACATCACTGAAAACTGCGCCATTATCCAGTTCCTTGATCACGGCTTTGGCCTCATCTTCTGATTTCAGCAGGATATGACGAGCTGTGTATTCAGAAATATCCGCCTTGGCAATTTTTTCA
>JARRJW010000306.1:0-826 GCA_037388785.1 Gammaproteobacteria bacterium | reverse complement strand
CTTTTTTAGCATCTCATCTGTGATATTCATGCTCTCGGCAACTTTACCCACATTCGCCTGAATCATGGTATTCATCCGCAGCTGTTCAAGCGCAAAAGCCACGTCCGGATCCTTGTCCAGTTTCTTTTTCACTGCATCCTGATAGAGCAATTCGCGGTTGACAAGTTCGTTGATCACCAGTTGACGATTGCCCGCCAGGTTGGCGTTGGGACGTTCCGCCTGGAGTTGCCGTAAATAGAAATCATAGGTTTTGAGGCTAATGGGTTTGCCGTTGACCACAGCTACCGGTTCATCAGCCGCGAAACCGCTGATAGGCAGGGTGGCGGCAACCAGCAGGCTGCCGAGAGTAATTCCATAAAAGCGAATACGCATAATTAATTCCTTGGTTGGTAGGATTTTGGGTTGCAATTCAGGGTAAGACTTTTTTAAAGGGTTTAATGGTGACGCGGGCATAAACACCGGCAGCCACATAGGGATCAGCATCTGCCCAGCTCTGGGCATCCTGCTGCGAATCGAATTCAGCGACGATCAAGGAACCACTGAATCCAGCCGGTCCGGGATCTTCACTGTCGATGGTTGGATGTGGACCACACAATATCAAGCGACCTTCGGCCTGCAAAGTCTTTAGCCGTTCAAGGTGCGCGGGTCGTGCCGCCAGGCGTTTTTCCAGACTATCTGCATTGTCCTCGGCAATAATGGCGTAAAGCATCTCAGACCTCGTTGTTTTGTTCATTATGCGGGGCGGATTCGGGTTGTTGCTTCATGTGCTTGGCGAGGTATACCGCCTGCCCAATGACAAACAATATCGTCAGTCCCAACATACCGA
>JARRJW010000305.1:0-3226 GCA_037388785.1 Gammaproteobacteria bacterium | reverse complement strand
AACAGATAAAAAAAGAAAGCCCCCTGGTCAATACAACCAGGAGGCTTTGTTAAGGGGGATGGATAATTATTGATTATTGAACTAGCTGGTTGTAACGTTCCTTGTAATAAGCCTTCATGGCGTCGACCTTTTTCGGATCAAAACCTTTTGTGAACCACTCGTGACGTGGATCACTGTTTATGTATTTTTCAATGATCTGCTCGTAGAGTTCAGGTTTGCCGGCTTTTTCACATGCGTCTTTAACCTCGGGCATAAATTCAGTGTAGAAATTCTTGGCAACATCATAAATACCAAGCCACCAGGCATAGTCAGGTCCTGACATGGCAGCGCCGTGACGGGCCCGCCTTCCTTCATGATGCCATAATTCCCAATAGAGCCAGTCAATTTTTTCATCAAATCCTGCCTTGGTAAAAACCCCTTCCTTAATACACAGGGCCAGGATTTCTTTGGCGGGTACGGCGAACTTACTGTTATAGAGATCCACAAAGGAATCAAGCTGGCCATAGAAGCCTTCAACAAATGCATCACCGTGGCAGGAGTTGCAGACATCTTTCATTTCAGAAAGTTTCTGTTCCCAGTTTTTGGTGCGTTTTGAAACAGGCGCCCTCAGGTTCCAACTCAGCCTCGTACCGACATCATGGGTAACAGGCAGGTTTTTGGTTGCGCTGATATGACAGGTGGAACATGTCGGTGCATCGTAATAATCTTCCCCAGCAACCCATTTCGGATTCTCCATGTTCAGCTCATCTTTAAATGCATGATAGAGAATTCCGTGTTTTGATTCTTCATAGACTTCCTTTTGGGGATGATCCGGTCCGAGATGGCATTTACCGCATACTTCCGGTTTTCTTGACTGTTCTTTACTGAAACGATGGCGGGTGTGACAGGCGGAACAGGTACCCTTGGATCCATCCGGATTGACACGGCCGATACCGGTGTTTGGCCAGGTTGCAGGATCAAGAGAACCATCTTCCATGACCTTGACAATTGAGCCGTGGCACTGGCGGCAGCCAACTGCAACTGCCGGTTCACCACCAATAGTCTGACCGAGCAGGCCGTCCTTGGTGTTAAGGATATCACCAGCCTTGGCATGGTGGCTGGCTTCCTGTTCAGCTGATTCTTTGGGATGGCATTTCGCGCAGTCTTTTGGTGAAACAATTGTGGCAACCAGGAATCCGTTGTGGTCCATGGCGTCAGCATCGCCTTTATCCGCTGCGTGACACTCGTAACATCCGACTCCGGCCTGCCAGTGGTTGCTGGATTGCCACTGATCCACCAGGCCTTTCATGATGTCAGCATGGCACTCCATACATTGTTGCGTTTCCTCTGAAATCTTTGCATTAGCACTGATAGCAAATACCCCTGTCAGCACTAAGACGCCCAAAACAATTTTCATACGTTTAGACCACCTATTCATATTCCCTCCTTTTTCTAAAGTAATTTCACCCAAAAGGGGATTGCCTTCTGAGTATGGCCTTTTCCCTTTAAACTAAAAATTATGACACGAGTTATATTGAAATAACTTATTGCAAATTATAAGCCATTTTTATAATTATAAATTATAACAAAGAGTTATATGCTTATTGGTATTCTGATGTTACCATATGGTATCATTGGTGAGTTAATCGATGTAACCATTTGGTAACAGAACAGCCATATTCTGCAGGTTGTAGATTTTAATTTCAGTTTTATGAAGTTAAACCAGGAGAGAAATAAGAGTTAATTGCAATCTATCAGTAAATGTTGGGTTGCGAAATCGTTGTTTTTCAGCGTATGGTAAATTATGCGTTTACGGACAAAAATAATGGTGTTGATCAGTGCGGTAATAATCGTCTCTTTCGGTATTACTTTTTACCGTACCTCATCTTTTCAGAAGGATCTAGTCCTCGAGCAGGCTGCCCGCCAGGCCCGTACTATTCATCAACAGATTTTGTTGACCAGAAGATGGGTGTCAGATCACAACGGTCTTTTCTTCCTCAAAACAGATAGGGCAAAGGCGAACCCATTCCTGGAAGATAAGGAGATTCTGGATGTTGAAGGACGTCACTATGTTAAAAGAAATCCGGCAATGGTTACCAGGGAACTTTCCGAGTATGCCAACCGCGATGGGCACTTCTATTACAGGGTTACAACACTCCAACCCATGAATCCAGCCAATGCTCCAGATACGTTTGAGCGAAAAAGTCTGGAGCTTTTTGAACAGGGTATCAAGGAAGTCCGAAAAAGTCTGGAGCTTTTTGAACAGGGTGTCAAGGAAGTCATCGAGATTCATACAGACTCTACCGGTAAAACACTGCATTATATGGCACCGCTTTTAGTTGAAGAATCCTGCAAGGAATGCCACCATGAGAAGGATTATGTTACCGGTGACACGCGGGGTGGTTTGAGTATTGCGATTCCGGTTAACTGGGCCTTTGAAAATGTTTCCAAAAATAACAGGATGCTATTGGGTATCTGGTTCATAACAATTCTTGTCGTCGGAATTACTATATTTATGATGATCGATAGTATGGTTGTACGTCGCTTGGCCACTCTGGCCAGAGCTATGGACCGGCTGCCCCAGAATGATACCTTGATAAATAAATTACCTGTTAATGATGATGAAATAGGCAAACTGTCCTTGAAGCTTAAGGAATTGTACAGTCGTCTTCTTGCATCACAACAGGAGCTTGACACCTCCAGGGAGCAGGTATTCCAGGGTGAAAAGTTGGCAGCTTTGGGGAGGCTTACCGCCGGGATTGCCCATGAGATCAACAACCCGCTCGGAGGCATGCAGAACTGCATTAAAAGTATGCAGGAATCCCCTGATGACCGTGAACAGAACCAGAGGTATCTGGAACTCCTGTCCAAAGGTCTCAAACGTATTGGTGATACGGTTCGTCAATTGCTTAATTTTGGTCGGAAAGAGCCCTTAAGGCTGCGATCAGTTCAGGTTGACGACCTGATCAGGGAGTGCTTCAGCCTTCTCGAATATGGTCTGAAAAAAATTGACCTGGATCTTGACCTGAACCTTAACCGTCCTCTTAATGTTGATGTGGAGTCCCTGAAGCAGGTAATTGTAAATATCGGTTTGAATGCAATCCAGGCTATGCCGGATGGCGGGCATCTCACTGTTGAATCCCGGCAAACAGATGAAGGGTTGCTGGTAAAGATTAGCGACACTGGAATTGGTATGGACGAGGAACACATTCATAAAATTTTTGATCCTTTCTATACTACCAAGGAC
>JARRJW010000304.1:0-3445 GCA_037388785.1 Gammaproteobacteria bacterium | reverse complement strand
TGCGTTGACAATGGATTAATCATTATTGGGGATGCTGCTTGTCATGTTAATCCTCTTCATGGTGGTGGGATCGATCCATCCATGAGAGCTGGATATCATGCCGCTATCGTTGCTTTTTATGCGTTGGAGTTAAAACCTGGTCCTGTCTTTCGGGGCTCAAGTCGCCATATAAAGTGAATATTTCACAGCGGGAATGCCATTTTTCTTCAGCCAGCGCCTGCATCTGTGAAATCTCTTTTCGCCCGGGTAAAAATACCAGCACATCGGCTTCGACTAGATCAAGCGCCTGATCAACAAGTGGCAAGCAGGCCTCGACCGCATCGTTCAGGGGAAAGTCATGCCGGGCATAATGCACAGTCACAGGATGAAGATACCCTGGTGCAGTAATCGTTTTGGCATTTAGGAGCTGGGCAAGACGAGCAGTATCCAGTGTTGCTGACATGATTAACAAACGCAGGTCATCACGTAAGCCATGACAGACATCAATGCACAACGCCAGGGAAACATCAGCAACAAGGCTGCGCTCATGGAATTCATCAAAAATGATCAAGCCCACACCAGACAGTTCAGGATCAGACTGTAAGCGTTTTAACAACAGGCCTTCAGTTAAAACCTCGACACGGGTATCGGATGAAATTTGTCGATCAAAGCGTACCTGGTAACCAACGGTGTTTCCTGTTTTTTCCCCAAGAAGATAGGCCATACGATGCGCAGCCATGCGTGCTGCCGGTCGCCTCGGTTCAAGCATGATGATCTTTTTACCCACAAGCCAGGGTTGGTTAAGCAGACTTATGGGGACGATCGTTGTCTTACCCGAGCCGGTCGATGCGCTTAAGATAACGTGACTAGATTCAAGAGCTTCTGCCAAATCATCAAGACAGGCGTTGATGGGCAGATCAGGTGGCACAAAGTGCTTTATGCTCATGACAGGTGAAATTAGCTCATATTCAGACAGGTTATACCTGATCAGTTTCAGTGAAGCCGAGCTATAAAACAAGGTTTATATGCAAGCCAATTCAAACCACGCTTGATCTATTATGCCTTGTAAAACTTTTGACCAAACCTTGGGAAAAGCAACCCTATTTTTTGGCCGCTGCAAAAGCAGCTGCAAATGCATTATTGGATTGAGGTGCTTTGCTATTGGCTGATTTCGAAGTCTTTTTAGATCTGCCTGGCCGCTTCATTGAAGGCTTATTGTCTTTGTCAGCTAAACCTGCAGATTCTGGTTTGTCAGCCAGCCTCATGCTCAATGCAATACGCTTGCGCTTTTCATCAACTTCTATCACCTTGACGCTGACGATCTGTCCAGCCTTTACAATATCATGAGGATCTTTGACGAACTTTTCTGCCAGTGCCGAGATATGCACCAGGCCATCCTGATGGACACCGACATCGACAAAAGCACCAAAGTTGGTGACATTGGTCACCGTACCTTCCAGGATCATGCCGGGTTCCAAGTCTGACAGTTTCTCAACACCCTCCTTAAAAGTGGCAGCTCTGAATTCCGGGCGCGGATCGCGGCCTGGCTTTTTCAACTCCTCCAAAATATCCATAATGGTTGGCAAACCAAACTGGTCATCAATATAGTCTTCGGCCTTGATTTTGCGCAACTTCTCTTCGTTACCAATCAGAGAACTGAGGTCACCGTTACTGGTGATACTGATTCGTTGCACCACAGGATAACTTTCCGGGTGAACAGCCGAGGCATCCAGGGGATTTTCACCATGATGAACCCTTAAAAACCCGGCCGCCTGTTCGAAGGTTTTATCACCCAGGCGTGGTACCTGTTTAAGTTGTTCACGATTGGAAAAAGCACCGTTTTTATTACGGTAGTCGACAATATTTTCTGCAATCGAAGTACTTAAACCCGCTACACGTCGAAGCAATGCCGGTGAGGCAGTATTAACTTCAACACCCACTTTGTTAACACAATCTTCAACGACTTCATCAAGTTTTTTGGATAACTGGTATTGACTGACATCATGTTGGTATTGTCCCACTCCAATCGATTTGGGGTCGATTTTTACAAGTTCTGCCAGAGGATCCTGCAAGCGTCTTGCGATTGAGACAGCACCACGAATCGTGACATCCAGATCTGGAAATTCCTTTAGCTCGGGATGAAGCTTGATAAGATCCGCGCAAAGTTTGTCTGTTTCCCTGGAAGCCGTGCCATTACCAATGGCCAATAATTTTACATGATATTTTTGAGCCAATTTGGCAATGGTTGCGATAGACTGGTCCCATTGGTTTTTAGGCGCATGAGGATAAATCGTAGCCTGGTCAACAAACTGCCCGGTTGCATCAATAACAGCCACTTTAACACCAGTTCTTAAACCCGGATCGAGGCCAATGGTCGCAAGTTGTCCGGCCGGCGCTGCAAGCAGTAAATCCTGCAGGTTTCTGGCAAATACCTGAATGGCATCAAGATCGGCACGCTGGCGAAGTTCAGTCAGCAACTCAGTTTCCAGGCGCATATGCAATTTAACCTTCCAGGTCCAGTTAACCACTTTAGCTAACCAGTCATCTGCCGGTCTGCTTAGCGCCCTCTTCACCCTTACCATCCACAAGGCTTGATATCAACACACCGTCTTCTTTCATAAATTCCCGAAGTTCGCCGGCCAATTGGGCATCTTCGGCAAAACGCTCCATTAAAATAGCCCTGGCCCCATCAAGTACACCATTGACATCACTGAAAACTTTTTTGTATTGCTCATCATCGTTAATAAAAGCAGTTGCTTCCTTTTCAGGCACAAGATCCGGATTAGCGAACAGCAAATCAGCCAGAGGTTCCAAACCGGCTTCAATCGCAATCTGTCCACGAGTACGTCTTTTTTGCTTATACGGCAAATACAGATCTTCAAGCCGGGTTTTCGTTTCTGCCAGTTTGATGCTTTTAGCTAATTCTGGAGTGAGTTTTCCCTGCTCATCAATCAATTTCAGAATAGCTTCACGCCTTTCCTCCAACTCCCTCAAGTAGACCATATCCTCCTGCAAAGTTCGTAACTGAGTATCATCAAGTCCACCGGTTACCTCTTTACGATACCTGGCAATAAATGGCACCGTCGAACCAGAATCGAGCAATCCGATTGCCGCATCCACCTGTTTAACCTGAACATCTAATTTTGTGGCAATTCGCTGGGCAATACTGGGTAACATGATATGTGGATTTCCTCTCTAAAATGGTAATGAAGGATTATATACAGGCTGATAAAGTTCCAGAAGGCCCAAAAACTGTTGCAGAAGATCGTTGGAATGACCGGTTAGCGCCAGCGAAGGTACAGAAGTGTTTCAAAACCCTTAGACACTTGAAAGATGGGAAGGTGATACCCCAAGCAGAAAAACAATTTGGCTTCCCGCATTAAAAACCAGGTGTGTGCTACCGCTATCCCCATCAGTTGAGACATAGCTTAGCTACAACTGTGTTAAACGCGGGTGAAAACATCCG
>JARRJW010000303.1:0-3645 GCA_037388785.1 Gammaproteobacteria bacterium | reverse complement strand
TCTGTTCCAGGATAGCGCGGGTTTTTTGATCTGATTCTGGAATCTGTTGCAAATGACCGTCCAGGTGTCCTTCCACCTGGCGTTCAGTTTCACCAACAAACCCCAGGCTCCACTTGTCACCGGCAAGCCCTGCTGCTGCGCCAATCGCAAATGAACCGGCGAACCAGACTGGGTTCAACAGGCTGGTACGGCTGCCAAGCTCTTTTAAACGGGATTCGCACCAGTCCAGGTGGTCATTTTCTTCAGCTGCAGCACGTTCCATGTTTTTCCGTACATCAGGTAACTTGGCCGTTAACGCCTGCCCCTGGTACAAAGCCTGTGCACAGACTTCGCCGGTATGGTTAATTCGCATCAGTCGAGCCGTGTGGTCACGCGTTTTGTCATCCATCTCTGCTTCATCAATACCTCTTGCAGGGTTGGCGCGTTCGGTAATTTTGGGTTGACCAAAAAGCGTTCTTACCACTTGGTCAACATTAATCAGCAGTTGATCAACCGGGCTAAAATTTCTTGAATCAGGCATAGCAAACTCCAGTTACAGCCATGATGAAAGTTATCCGCTTAACCTAGCAAAATATTGATCGCTAATCCATTCTGCCGGGTGCATGACGCGAATATTAAGCTCTGTAGTGTTGATTGCCTGGCGAAAATGCATGGCGCAGCCGGTGTTGGATGTCAGTAATATACGGGCATCAGAAGAAAGAAGTGCATTCATTTTGGGTTTCAGAAATTGCTCAGCGCTATCAGGGAACTTGAGTTGATGCAGTCCAGCGCTTCCACAACAGCTTTGATTGTCCGCAAGTTCCTCAAAATTACTTTTGGCAATACTTTGCACAATTGCTTTAACCGTCTGAGTTGAACGAGTTTTGTTCAGTTGCGTGCAGGGTATGTGAAATGCCACTTTTTCAGATGGTGTGGCTTCAGAAAGTTGATGAATCGCTGGAAGTTTGGCTAAAAACTCAGTCGCATCTTCGATTTGTATACCCATTTGGGCTGATTGCTGTAGTTGGGCACCACAGCCGCTGGCAAAATAAAGCACGGCCTTAAATTCAGGGCCCGAGAAAGCCTGAAAAGCCTGGCGATTAGTCTCTAAAAACACCTCGGCATCATCTGTATAACCCTCATGCTGGTGCATCGCTCCGCAGCAGGACTGTTGCTCGGGTACGACTACCCGGTAACCGAGTTTTTCAAGTAAACCTCGGGTTTTATTGATGGCTTGGGCATCAACCACTTTACCAACACATCCCGTGAACAAAGCGACAGTGCCTAAATTGGGAGGATTTCCATGATCGTTAATAGTGTCTGTAAGACTATCTGTAGCGCTATCGGCGTTTTGTTGAAGCGGTATTCGGGAGGCTTCCCGAAAAATTCCGGGTAAAAACGCTTTTATACCGTCAGGCAGAATCCCCGAAACCTTGATGCCAAATTTCAAAAGCCCCGGTTTTGTGAAAAAGGCAAGCTGCCATTTTGGAATAGAGCTTAGAGAAAAACGATAACGTGTTTCGTCGATAAGGCCCTGGTAGCCAACCAACGACGGGCAAACGCTTTCACAGCGGCCACAGCCGAGGCAGCGATCAAAATGTTTTAAAACAGTTTTTTTATCTATGACAATTTCCTGCTGCAACAGGGTTTGCGCTAAGGTTATTCGGCCACGTGGAGAATCTGACTCGTTTCGGTAGAGCTGATAAGTCGGACAATCAGATAGACACAAACCGCATTTAACACACTGGTCAGCTTGTTTCAGAAGTTCATTTAAGGAAGGATGTGACATTCCATTGGCCAAATTAAGCAATCTATTGATTATAATCGGCGCAATAAATTAGCGAAACACAGGATTTAACCAACATGTCGTATTACCAATATCATGTTTTTGTCTGCACCAACGAGCGCAAGGATGGCAGCCAAAGCTGTGCCCAATGCAATGCCCAAAAAGCCCGCGACTACATGAAACAGAAATGCAAAACCCTGGGTATTCATGGCGCCGAAAAAACCCGGGTCAACACAGCCGGGTGCCTGGACCGCTGTAGCGAGGGGCCAGTGATGGTGATATACCCTGAAGAGACATGGTACACCTATGTTGATAATGAAGATCTGGATGAAATTATCGAAAAACACCTGATCCAGGGAGAAATCGTTGAGCGCCTGAAGATTTAATAACGGCAAATTTAATGACTAAAAGTTAAATTTATACTTGACAATAATATCGCTATATTAGAAAATAGCTACATACTTAATTGGCGCTAGTCAGTTAGGTACTCCTCCATCCTCCTTTGGTGGTATTTATTTAGCCCAACCTCCCCCGTTGGGCTTTTTTTNNTTTTAGGGTAATACAGCAAGTTTCAATTAAATTAAGATTAACCAGGCAATGACAGTATGTTTATTTTAATGGGTGTCTGAGGACATGGATGTCCGAAGCCGAGCGACACATGGAAGTGCTTGAGCGTCCCACAAAAATAAATATGCGTTATTGCCTCTATTTGTCTAAAAATACTTGTACTGATTCAGAAACTTGGTTAATATTCGCGCCCTTTCATGTGTGGATTTCCACGCAATTTACAGTTTTTGAATTTTAAGGTGAGAAAAATGGGTGCTACGGTTAGCGCAAAACCTGCCGAAGTGCGTCATGACTGGTATGTAGTCGACGCTGAAAACAAGACACTGGGTCGCCTTGCTACCGAGATTGCAAGACGTCTGCGTGGTAAACACAAACCTATATATACACCACATGTCGACACCGGTGATTATATTGTTGTGGTTAACGCAGAAAAAATTCGCGTCACAGGCAACAAGCTGCAAGATAAAATGTACCATCATCATACTGGCTATGTTGGTAACCTGAAGTCAATCAGCCTTGAGAAACAGTTACAGAAAGCCCCTGAGCGTGTGCTTAATACTGCAGTTCGCGGCATGCTGCCACGCAGTCCATTAGGCCGTGCGATGATGAAGAAACTGCGTATATTTGCTGGTCCTGAGCATACGCATCAGGCACAACAGCCACAAACTTTAGATATCTAAGAATAACTGGAAAGCATTATGTCTACAGCTTACAACTACGGAACCGGTCGTCGTAAAACCTCAGCAGCCCGCGTATTTATCAGTGCAGGTGCTGGCAACATCACTGTCAATGACCGCCCTCTTGATGAATATTTTGGCCGTGAAACAGCCCGCATGGTTGTCCGTCAGCCTCTGGAACTGACCGAAACCCTGGACAAGGTTGATGCCAAAATCACTGTAGCCGGTGGTGGTGGTACTGGCCAGGCCGGTGCCATTCGTCATGGTATTGCCCGTGCCCTGCTTGAATTTGACGAATCACTGCGTGGTGATCTGCATAAAGCCGGTTTCCTGACACGTGATGCGCGTAAAGTTGAACGTAAGAAAATCGGTCTTCACAAAGCCCGTAAACGTCCACAATACTCTAAACGTTAAGACTTCCCCGTTTATTGGGGACTCGTCTAATGGTAGGACAGCGGACTCTGACTCCGTATGTGGGGGTTCGACTCCCTCGTCCCCAGCCATAAAACAAAAAGACCACCAGCCGGTGGTCTTTTTGTTTTTAAGTTTTAGTCGATAGAACCGCCACTAAAAAAGGGTGAGACTCCTGATGTGCATGGATGCACAAATGCGGCGATGACAGGGATGTCAAAGAGC
>JARRJW010000302.1:0-3948 GCA_037388785.1 Gammaproteobacteria bacterium | reverse complement strand
TTCTAATGTTATGCCACGGGAAAGAGAATGACAGTCGATATAACGCCGGTTCAAACACAGGAAGACATTGATGTTGTTGCCGCTTTGGCTGAAGAAATCTGGACAAGTCATTACACTTCAATTATCGGTAAGTCCCAGGTGGAATATATGCTGGGTAAGTTCCAGAGTCGACAGGCTATAACGTCTCAAATCAGTGATGGTCAGGAATATTATCTGGTGAGTGATGAAATCCAACCGGCCGGTTACACTGCAATCGTACCTGACAGCGACAATAATAAAATGAAAATAAGCAAGTTATATACATTGAGTTCTGTGCGGGGGAAAGGTTTAGGCCAGGCGCTTCTGAGATATATAGAGAACAAATGTAAATCTGAAAATATACCGATGCTGTGGCTAACAGTTAATAAATACAATCATGAAGCTATTTCATGGTACCAGCATCACGGGTTCAGCATTAAAGAAAAAATCAAAATAGATATTGGTGAAGGTTTCTTCATGGATGATTACATCATGGAGAAATGCGTATAAAGTTAATGATTAAGGGCCACGGAGGCGTTATTTTTTAACCGCCTTCATGATTGAAGATTACCCGGTCATATGTTTATAAAAGAAGACGAGGTCTCGGTATGAGGACAAAATCGCATATTTTTATTGTCTTGATCCTGGCGTTGTTCCATTCAACTGTCCATGCCCAGGAGCCGACATACGTACAAGGTGTTAGTACATTTATAGAGACTGGGGTAACCCAGCCTGATCAGGTCCCTACGTGGTATGCGCCTATGGTAGCGATGCCATACGCGCCCGTTTTTGAAATTCTTGCGACCAGGGGCACGCAGGGCAGATATTACCAATACACCTATGCGGTCACTTTAAAGGACATGATCAAGTGGCATGGGCATGATTGTGAAGGAACAACGCATGCTGCCAACATGATGAAGATTGCATTCGAAATCCTGTTTCCTGATGGAATCATAGACAGGAGTGTTCTCAAGGCCGTTACAGGTACCGGACCGTGCTGGTCAGATGCGGTCGCCTATTTAACCGGCGCCCGCCTTCAGTATGGAAATCTTGGATTCTTTAAAGACAAGAATTATAACCATGCCATTATTCTGTATCGCGAGGACACGAAGACTGCTGTGCTGGCGACATGGAAAGAAGGCATTAACAACATCCCGAATGAACCAGTGGTTCTGCCTGAAAAGATAAACTGGACAACAAAAGTTGACATGCAGAAAGTCATCGATCTCAAGAAGGAAGTTAAAAGTGCACAGGGTAATCCGACTCCGTACCAGGTCGATCTGTTGCGTTTTTATCAGTGGCAGCATGTCAATGATATCCTGAGCCATCCTTTGCATGACAGCTACCAAGCAAAAGTGATCGAAGACTTCAAGTGGGATGATTGGGTTGATGATACGAAAAGTATTGCGAAGCCGTTTGAACGATCAGATACTCGCTTGAAGAATCATCCTTACCGGGATAGACCTGTCGTGGAAAGCACGTCAGAGTAAAGATCAGAGGTGACTGACGGATCTAATTATGTCCAACACGATGTCATTAAATAACATATTAAAGCGCCTGAGTATTATCACTGCAGTCCTGGTGGTTTCCTCCTGTGCTGCAGGTGACACTGATTTCGGCTTCCTGCTGGGCGTCATCATGATCTGGGGTGGTGGCTGTCATGCCAGTTGCAAGACCAGGGCCGAAAGGCAGCGTGACAAGAATTGGGACGAGATCGGTAACAAGGTTGAAAAAAAGGTCATGCGTAAGTTAAAGGAATGGTCTGAACAGGAGGATACAGCTCAAGCTGACCCTGAGTGGGACGAGATCGCCGACAAGGTCGAGCACAAACTGAAAAGGAAAATCCGTGAGTGGGCTGAAAAAGAATAAATGCGAATAGTGCTTAATTTGATGTCCAGTTAAACATGACGGAATAACAGGGTGAAAGTGCATGGTTTTCATTGCAAGATGCGGCTTATTGTTGTCTGACGCGAGTTATTTCGAACTACAACTTCATAAGGTAACTATCGTATGGCGGAAAATAAACCTATCATCAGACTCTATTTTGCCAAAATGAAAAATTCGTTTCTTGAATTACCGGAAGAAGAAAAAGTGGCATTCATGCAAAAAGATCGCGAGAATCTGGACGAACTCGGTATGAAAGCTATTACTATGATTAACTGCACCGGTTTAAATCAGGAGTGGGATTATATTGGTGTAGAACAATGGCCATCTATGGAGGCTATAGAAAAGCGCGAGAAATTTGAAAATGAAGTGCTGAATGTTTCTAAATATGTCGACTCAAAGACATACCACGGTACTCCGGAGTCATTCGCAGAATATGGAAAAGAGTAATAAAAATAAAGGTAACGAAAGGATTTATTTTTAACCACCTTTTCTGAAGATAACAGGTAGTATCACAGTTTCCCCGTCAATGATAAATGTTTTTGATTCGTGGTATTCTTGTCTGTTAATACTTCTTATTCCCTGATAAAGGGGGAGGCTTGAATGCGTAAGCGAATTGTAAACCCTGCCCCACAAACCAGATCAGAGCCTGAGCCAGGCAGAAACTGGCTCGATCTTGAAGAAATTGCTGCCGTTGAGGTGACATCAGAAGACAGTTCTTTTCCTGTCGAGGCGGCCTTATTGTCTGGTAATGAATCGGGGTGGCGTGCGTCTTCACCGGGTAAGCAGTCGATTAGGCTTCATTTCGATAAGCCGCAACGGTTGCAGTTCATTCGGCTGCACTTTATCGAAGCAGATAATGTGCGTACACAGGAATTCGATCTCAGCTTTTCCAATGACAATGGCCTTACCTATCACGAGATAGTCAGACAACAGTGGAATTTTAGTCCTGACGGGGCGAAGGAGGAAATAGAAGAATACCGGGTCGATTTTCCTTTAGTCACTGATATCGAGCTGGAAATGAATCCGGACATCGCTGATGAAAAAGCCTTTGCCTCGTTAATGGCTATGCGAGTTGCCTGACAGGAGCAGTCACTGTTTTTCCTGGTCTTAACATTGAAGGTGAGGGGCAGGTTATTTTAAACACCTTTTTACTATCCGCGCTGAGCTTCGTTTGAGTTGTACAGCCTGGTTAATTGATCAATGGAGCATACAGTCATGTCTGATTGTTGCAATTCATCAAAACCTGCATCAAATCCAGGCAAACACGTCTGCCCAGTCAATGGCAAGCCGTACAGCGAGGTGTCTCTTGGAACGATAATGCACCACATCCATACACCCTGGTTGCATTCTCTAAAAGACCAGGCGTACTACTTCTGCGATGATCCAGAATGTGATGTGGTGTATTTTGGCCTGGACAACACTACGATTATTACTGGCTCACTACGGACTATCGTTGGTGTTAAAGATCAGTCCGATGAATCACCCGTTTGTTATTGTTTTGGCATAAGCCGCCAACAGGCAATTAACGATTCGGAAGCAAAGGCATTTGTTATAGAGCAAACCAAAAACCATACATGCTCATGTGCCACAAGTAATCCTTCCGGCCGGTGTTGCTTAAAGGACTTTCCTGAGTCAATATAATTAAAAGGTGACAGGTGATTATTTTTAAACCTTCCGCTAACTTTACACACTTTTCCTTTTGTAAAAAGCATTTAAATAGTCAGTGAGATGACTGATTATCTATATGGTTTTCACTATACCGTTCGTCTATTAACCCCTTTTCCAATGTCAATCTTTGATAATTGTCATTCTTTTACCACGTTTGTCGGGCATATAATCAAGGTTGTTAAGTGATTATGCTGACAACAATACAAAGGGAGAAATGAATGGATGATAAAAAGCATGAAGTCGATGAAACTCGGAAGTTGACCTATGTTGTCATAAGTCTGTCTATGCTGGTATTTGTGTTAATTGGTCTTGGACCAATATTGTACGCACTTTGAGCTTACAGACGTTCCGATGTCATCATTTGATAAACCGGGT
>JARRJW010000301.1:0-3470 GCA_037388785.1 Gammaproteobacteria bacterium | reverse complement strand
TCAACAGGAGGCTCAACGGGTGGCTCAACCGGTGGCTCAACCGGTGGCTCAACGGGTGGCTCAACGGGAGGTTCAACCGGTGGCTCATCCTGTGGCTCAACAGGAGGCTCAACCGGTGACACTAACTCTGCCTGGGCCTCTTCCGGCAAAACCTGTGATTCGGCCACCTCGGAAACAACAGTAGGATCACCCGCTTCTACTTCATCGAAACCTATTGGCGGAGGTTGATCAGGATCAAAAGAGGTATTGATTTGCTGCTCAGTGACAGCAACTTCCGGAATCGCAGATGCGTTACCCTGTGATGCTGCAAATTCAGAGGCGCCACGAGCACCCGGCTCTACTTCGGGAGATGAAATGCTTTCGACAGTATCTTGGGGAGCCTCACCATTAATGTCTGGTAACGGCGTACCAGCCGGGTTGTTCTGCTCGTTTACACTGGTCTGGATATTTTCAAAGCCACTTTCAGGCACTTCATCGGGAGAGGAAAACTGGCCGCCATCTTCCTGATCCTGTCCTCCTTCACCACGGCTGAGATTCGTCAAATCATCAAGCAGTTGCGCATCTTGATCCTGGGAGGATGTGTTGCTGTTGTCGTTTTCGGCCATGGTTTTTCTCCACTAAAAATTCTTGTTCAGGAATATTAGTGCAGGCGGACCAGACTCACTACCTGGCCGAAAGTTATAGCGGAATGTATAGCAAATTCTATCTTTCCGAAAATGCCCGGTTGAGCGAAACAACAATGGGTTTGAGTAAGTAAGTCAGCAGCGTCTTTTCGCCGGTCAGAATATCCGCATCCACCGCCATACCAGCCTGCAGTGGGTAACGCCCTTCCTCGTCTCCCACATAAGGCTTTGCAAAAGAAACGATGCCTTCAAAATAAGACTGGCCGTCTTCATCGATCAAATTAGAGGCAGAAACCTGTTCCACTTCACCACTGGCAACACCATACAGGGTAAAGTCATAACTGCTGACGCGAACATTAACATCCTGACCGACACGCACATAGCCGATATCCTTCGGATGGATTCTGACCTTGGCCTTTAGCTGAACATTATCAGGCACCACTTGCATAAGGATTTCTCCCGGCGTTATAACCTGACCAACTGTCTGTACCGACATATTATGAATGTAGCCTTCAACAGGAGAACGAATTTCCAGCCTTTCTACCTGAGCCTGTAATTTTGCCAGGGACTCTGCTACTTCAGCTTTTTCAGAGCGGACTTTACCCAGTTCCTTGAGAGAATCCTGCCTGATCTGGTTTTCAGTATCCTGGTAACGGCTTTGTACCTCTGCCAGTTCCTCGTTGACCAGGTGAATCTCTTCACGTAACCGGCTTATTTCTTCCTTGGCCGTGTTATCGGCTCTTTCGGTTTCGATCAATGTGGTTAGATCGATTAGCTTGCGCTCAGCCAGTTCAGCACGCACCTCAAGTAACTGGCTGGTTAATTTTTGCTGTTTGCGTGCCGTTTGCAGGTTTTTTTCCAATTGTACAAGGCGTGTCTGGCGCTGCTTGATCTGCCGGCTGATGATATCCAGGCTGGAATTAAGTGTCGCAAGCTGGCTGTCATAAATACGACGCTGCCCCTCCACCAAATCGGCATACTGGTTGTCTACGCCGGAAAAATCGACCGCCCGGTTTTCAGTAATGGCGATCAGCCTTTCAGACTCCAACTGCAAGGCTGCCATCCTCGCCTGCATCTGTTTTAAGTCAGCCTTCGCCTTGCTGCCATCAAGACGCAGCAGGACATCCCCTTTATTAACCCGATCCCTGCTTGATACATTGATATCAGCAACAATACCACCATCCAGGTGTTGGACGACCTTGATCGCACCGGAAGGAATCACCTCTCCGGTGGCAACAGCAATTTCAGTTACCCTGGTTATACCTGCCCAGATCAGAAATGCCAGAACCGCCAGTCCGATCAGCAACATGATAGGTTTAACAAAACCCGGCAGCAGTTCTTCTTCTATCTGAACATATTCGGAAAGATGTCTGCGTTCACGCCTGCCCACTTTGGCATTAACAGACTGTTTGTTGTTCTCTGTTGAATTATCCATCAGCCTTTACGTACCGTTTCGTTAACTTTGTCATAATCACCCATGGTAACAATACTGCCTTTTTGCAGGTAAACCACGTTGTCAGCCAGCCTTAAATGCCCCGGTCTTGGCGTTACAATAATGATAGTTGATCTGCCCCTTAACCATTTAAGACAACGTATTTAAGACAACGTACCAGTGCTTCGTCACCTGACCTGTCCATACCTGTACCCGGTTCATCAAGTAAAACTACAGCCGCCGGCTTCAGTATGGTTCTTGCCAGCGACAGTTGCTGCCTGAAGCCATTTGGCAGTTCCACCGAACGACTGGTAGAGAGTCGGGTTTTAAATCCTTCCGGCAGGTTGTTAATGTCATCCAGCAAACCGGCCATTTCTGCCGCCCAGTGCAGTTCTTCATCAGTGGCAGACGGATGCACCAGACGCATGTTTTGTGCAACTGTGCCATAAAATATTTGAAACTGCTGAGGCATGTAGCTTATCTGAGCACGTACATCTGCTGTGTTGATCTGGCGAATATCAACGCCATCCATACGCACGACACCCGCCTGTGGAGTGTAAACTCGCAGAATCATTTTCAGCAACGATGACTTGCCTGCTCCATCGGGACCGGTAATTGCAACCATCCTTTTTGCCGGTACATTCATAGTTACCCCCAGCAGGACTGGATCTGCTTCCGGGGAATAGCGAAATGAAACTCGCTGCAGGTTAATATTGCCCTGTAACGCCGGCCGGATACTCTGACGTACACCCTTGGCATTTTCCTGTTCCAGGCGCATCAGGTTATCGAGTTGACGTATGTTGGCTTTCAGGTCGGGTATCGAGGTCGCGGCATTAAACATGTTGATCACTGGCGCCAGTAAACGCCAGATAATAATAATGGAAGCAATCAGGGTTCCACTACCAATCATTCCATTGACCAGTAATAACGCTGACACAATCATGCCCGCCAGACCAGTTAGACTGCCAAGAAACTGTGAATAGGAAGCATAGCGAATGTTGAAAAAGTTTTCGCGAAAACTATCCAGTGAGGTACGGCCACTGATTTCACGCAAACGTTCCAGCCACTTCTGCTCAGCACCTGCTGCGCGGATAACCGCCATGGAGTTAAGCGTTTCGTTAACAAATTCCCAGCGGGTGACAGGATCGCGGCTGGAAACTTTTTCACGACGTTGATTCATATGGAGCATGAGCCTGATCATCATGATGTAAAGCAAAATGGAAATGGCCACGACAACCAGCACCCAGGGATTGAGGATTGCCAGCGCCACGGCAAAAACAAACACCGTTGGTATATCAAAACCTATCGAGGCCATTGGCCCGGTAAAGAAGTCCCGCAGCCTTTCGAGGGTGTGTAAACGGTTTATCTGGTGACTGACCGGCACATCCTCGACACGAAATGCCGGCAGCTCCATC
>JARRJW010000300.1:0-5194 GCA_037388785.1 Gammaproteobacteria bacterium | reverse complement strand
CTGGGAACTGGCACTGGCTTCCTACAACGCTGGTGCAGGCAATGTCCGTAAGGCGATCAGGCGGGGTACATAATTTTCTGTTTCCCTGGGCAAATCCAGTGACCAGAAATCCGTGGGTTTGTTTTTATGTTTGTTACGTCTGATCGCCTTACGGACATTGCCTGCACCAGCGTTGTAGGAAGCCAGTGCCAGTTCCCAGTCCCCATCAAACCTTTTTGACAGGGCTGTCAGGTAATCCAGCGCAGCATGCGTCGAAGCGATCACGTCCCTGCGGCCGTCGTACCACCAGTCCTGCTCGAGTCCATAGTATTTACCGGTTGATGGAATAAACTGCCAAAGTCCGGCAGCACGCCCGTGTGAGTAGGCAAACGGCTCAAAGGCACTTTCGACAATGGGCAACAGGACCATTTCAGTTGGCATCTGCCTTTTTTCAGCTTCTTCCAGGATAAAGTGGAGGTAGAGTTGTGCACGTTTCTGGACGCGTTCGATATATTCCGGATGTTTGCTGTACCAGGCGTATTCTTTATCAATGCGGGAATTGTTGACCGGGTCAAGGCCATAGCCGGCGAATAACCGTGACCAGATCGACTCAGGTTCCGCGCTTAACGGGGCTGACTGCGATTCAGCTGGCTGTTTAGGGTTGAGGTTGGCAATATCCGGACTTGGCTTTTGTTCGACGCGCGGAGTAACATGAACCTGCGCCTTTTCCTGCCAGGGCAGAGACTGACAGCCACTTAAAAACAGAAAATTTACAGGGATAGCGAGACTTGAAATTTGTGATAAAAAACGAATATTTCGGGTAGATGAGCGCTTCATAAATCGAGGATAGTCAAACAGTTGTTTATATTTCTTATAACAGGTTCTAACTATACGTGATAACAGCATCACAGACAAAAAAACTCCCAGATCAGTTGCTGGACTGGTTTTGTTCTGAGACCGGACAAATCCTGCTCTCATCTGAACGTCAGGCTTTTGAGCGTTTGATGGAACAGGTTTTTGGCTTTCAACTGCTACAGTTGGGCTACCTGGATGAAAGCACACCGATTTTGGCTAATTCCAAGGTCAAGCATCAAACTATCATCACGAAACATGAGCATCCGGGTTGGCAAAACTATTTTCCTGCCAGTTTTGAAAAACTGCCTGTCATGACTGATAGCATTGATGCAGCGGTATTGCCGCACACCCTGGATTTCAGTGTCGACCCACAGAAAGTCTTGCTCGAGGTTGAAAGAGTGCTGATTCCCGAGGGTAAACTATTGATTTCAGGTTTTAACCCGTTCAGCCTCTGGGGTATAACCCGCGCTATCAAAAGCAAGCGAAAAAAAGTGCCATTTAATGGTCATTTTGTCTCGTATACACGTCTGCATGACTGGTTTTCACTGCTGGGGTTCGAAGTTGAACAGGCTGAAGTGATTCTTTTTCGGCCACCTATTCAGAATCAGAAAATCATGCAGAAACTTTTATTCATGGAAAAACTTGGCAAGCGTCTCTGGCCAGGTTTCGGCGCTGTTTACATGATCAAGGCAGTGAAAAGGGTGTCAACGCTAACACCGATTAGACCGCTCTGGAATCGCCGGCCCAGAATCCTGTCGCACATTGTCGAGCCAACGACCCGGGGGGTAAATCGTGGAAAACCAGGTTGAAATGTTCACCGACGGAGCCTGCCGTGGAAATCCTGGTCCGGGTGGCTGGGGAGTTTTATTACGCTACAATGGCCATGAAAAACACTTGTATGGTGGCGAAAAAGAAACTACCAATAACCGTATGGAACTGACCGCGGTGATAGAGGGACTCAATTCCCTGACAAGGCAATGTAATGTGTTAATTACTACTGATTCCATTTACGTCAAGGATGGCATTACCCAGTGGATTGCCAACTGGAAAAAACGAAACTGGAAAACCGCAGCGAAAAAGCCGGTGAAAAACCAGGACCTCTGGCAGGCACTGGATTCAGCAGTACAAAAACACCAGGTTGAATGGGCCTGGGTCAAGGGCCATTCCGGTCACAGGGAAAATGAGATTGCCGATGAACTGGCTAACCGGGGAATAGACGAGTTATGAGACAAATGCAATGCGCCGTGTTTTTCCCTTTTGGAATTATCGATATGATAGCGACCGCAGAGAGCATCAAGACTGTTACGCTGACCAGGATGTTTTTCCCTGGCCATTACCAATGAGTCGATGATGCCGCAATACTGGTCCAGTGTGGTGTAGGAAGATTCGGCACCTTTTGATGTCGGTTTTATCAACTATGAACTAAAACGTGCCGAATCTTCCTACACCACACTGGACCAGTATTGCGGCATCATCGACTCATTGGTAATGGCCAGGGAAAAACATCCGGGTCAGCGTAACAGTCTTGATGCTCTCTGCGGTCGCTATCATATCGATAATTCCAAAAGGGAAAAACACGGCGCATTGCTTGATGCCGAAATTCTTGCCGATGTTTATCTTGCGATGACAGGCGGGCAGCGTTCCCTGGTACTTGAGACAGATGATGCTATGGGCAACGAAAATGGTGAGGCGTTTTCTCTTGACCAGTTCAAAGACCTTCCTGTTATACGCGCCAATGAGGCGGAATTAACTGACCATGACAAGTTTCTGGATAAACTGGGTGAAGGCTGTGTCTGGCGGCGAAATGTGACTAGTCCCTGAGGCCGCAGTAACTTAAAGTTTTGTAAACAATATAGAGTCAGGCGATAAAGTCAGTCTTTGTACTTTTCATAGATTTTCAAAATACTGTCTTTATTACTGTTCATTGTTTCTATAATCGCCGGGTCAAATTGTTTACCTGATTGTTGATTCATGTATTCAAATGCCTGCTCATAGGTCCAGGCATCTTTGTAACAGCGCTTACTGCATAAAGCGTCAAAGACATCGGCAACAGCGGTAATTCTACCTTCGATGCTGATATCGTCGCCCTTTTTATTATTGGGGTAGCCGTTACCATCCCAGTGTTCATGATGATCACGAGCAATCAGGCTTGCTGTCTTGATTACGTCATTACTGGAATGGCTTAACATATTAAAACCAACTTCTGCATGGATTTGCATGACTTTCCATTCTTCGGTATCGAGTTTGCCCGGTTTATTCAATATCGAATCAGGGATCGCTATTTTGCCGATATCATGGAGTGGTGATGCTATTTTGATAAGCTCTGAGCTTTTAATGTCCATGCCAAATTTCAGAGCCAGTAATTCTGAAAGTTCTGACACTCGTTTGATATGGTTGCCGGTTTCCTTGGACCGGGTCTCGACCGCACCGCCTAACAATTGAACCATTTCTGACTGGGCTTCTTCCAGTTCGTTGTTCAGGATAATATTTTCAAAGGCACTCATCGCATTGTGACAAAATATTGAAGCCATTTTTCTGTGCAGTTCAGTAACACAGGAAAGGTTGCCACTCAGAGCAAGCAGGTAATGACCAAGATCTTTGCTCAGGTAAGAGGATATGAAATAGTTTTCGTCATAGTAAGTCTTAAATTTATGATTGTCCGTAATAACCTGATTGATCAGTTCTTTTGGAATTGCATCATCGAGTTTTGGGTTTGTTTCAGGATTAAAATCACCGATACCGGCGATCACCTCGATATTGTTTTCTTTTTCATAAGCGGTCAGCATATGGTCAATCTTGACCAATGCAGCATCTTCGCCAAAGTCAAACAGGGAACTCATCTGCATCATGATGCCTTCGGCGAAATCCTTGATAAAAGTGTGTTCAAAAATTTTGCCCATCGACTCAAGCACTTTTTCAAAACCGAGCTTGGTTTTTTCCTGCTTTAAAATAAATTCATAAGTCTTCAGGCAGGAATGCATCAGTGTTGTCAGCTTGGTTCGCGTAAGTTCAGTTTTCTCCTTGTAGTCATTGATGTCGTACTTTTGAATAACTTCTTCTTCCGGCGCCTGGCCGGGTTGACCGGTTCGAAGCACAATGCGTGTAAAGTCATTGCCATTGGCCCGGATGTCTTTTACCAACTCAAGACCTGCGGTTTCGGTTTCCATGACAACATCCAGCAGACAAACTGCAATATCGCGATGTGCTTTAAACAACTGTCGACCTTCTTCAGCGCTGTAGGCACTTAGAAAAGTTAGCGGCCGGTCGGCGTATTCATAATTTCCCAGCGCCATTTGGGTGACCTGGTGAATCTGTTCTTCATCGTCAATAATTGCGATTTTCCAGGGAGGGTTGGAATTGAAGCCTGGCGATATTTCATCATCTTCAAAGGTAAAATCAACATGGTAAAAAACCTGTTTTTAAAGTAAAGCATCAGAGCATCTTTATTAAAGTATTTAATTAATATCTTATGGGGTTGGCTTTCGGCTTTGTATCATAGGCGTTTCGATAATTATGTATTGCATTATAGTTATTGCGGCAACGTGATTTATAACTTTAGACTCTGGAAGTGATGCCGGAAATCGGTCGGGTAATCAGACTCAATGAAAATACCACGTTAAAATTCATTTATGGCAGGGGCTTTGTGGAGCCCAGCGCTCCGATAACGTAATCTGATGGGAAGTTAGTCTTGGGTCTGCTGGACTAGTACGTCTTCGGCAGGATTAAAAAGATCCAAAATTTCCTGTGTGATTTGTTTGTGATCTACCAGCGCTGTATACAGGCTTACAATTGTTTTGCCAGATATCAGGCCGAAAATAACGCCTAGCAGGCAGCCTCTGTGTACATTGTCTCCACCAAGGTTCGTGTTGGCAATAAGCGCCTGTTTGGCATTTTCACGATAATGGTAGGCCAGGTAAAGTGTTGCGGGCCAGCTATGTTCAATGTAGCAGGCGCTGCTGTAACGATTTCCAATAACTTCCGAGTCATCTTTGACCGTGGAATCGAGTTTTTCCAGGTTAAGGCCCGCGCTTGAGCATGATATGCTGTTTAAAATTTCTGCCACAGAGGTCGATGCCTTTCTAAATAACAACCGATCGATCAGGTTGACGTAATGAAAACAGATTAATGCCAGTTTGTTATCCGGGTGTGTCAGGTAGAGATGCTCTTTGCAGAGGGATTGCACGTCATCCAAAGCGGTTCCTTTTAAACGTTCAGTTAGCACGATCGGTGCTATGGTCACCAGTCCACCAATAGAGGCTGTATCGTGTGTTTTAGCGCCACATTGATGTGCGGGTTTACCATTTACCAGGTTGTTGAAAAAGCCACGATGGTAAGATTCCGCATAAGTATCATTATGTTC
>JARRJW010000299.1:0-3145 GCA_037388785.1 Gammaproteobacteria bacterium | reverse complement strand
GCGACACAGAGTCTTCGATTAATTCAGAGAACTGTAGTAATCGATCAGAATCTGGGCGACTTCAGGACGAGAAAACTCTTTTGGTGGTGCAATCCCATTGCCAAGCATTTCGCGAACCTTGGTACCTGAAAGAAGAATGAAATCTTCTTTGGTATGATCAGGTGCTTCACGCATCATGACCACTTTGTTGAGTTTCTTAGACCAGGCGGTATGGTCAGCCTTGAAGATCTCGATTTCGAGAGCGCCTGCAGGCACTTCATCAAAAACATCCTGTGCATCAAACGCGCCGTAGTAATCACCGACACCCGCATGGTCACGGCCAACAATAAAGTGCGTTGCGCCCATGTTTTGACGGAAATAGGCATGAAGCACGGCTTCACGAGGTCCGGCATAAAGCATATCGAAACCGTAACCGGTTACCATTGCACTATTGGGAGGGACGTAGAGCTCAACCATTTTACGAATTGCCGCATCACGAACAGGTGCAGGAATATCACCTTTTTTCAGTTTACCCAGCAGCATGTGAATCACCAGGCCATCACAACCGAGTCTATCCATGGCCATGTGACATAATTCTTCATGTGCAAGGTGCATTGGGTTACGGGTCTGGAATGCAACGACCTTGTTCCAGCCACGCTCCTGAATCTCGTTACGAATTTCAACAGCTGTACGGAAAGTATCAGGGAATTCAGACTGGAAATATGAGAAATTCAGCACCTGGATTGGACCAGCATCGCTGACTTCTTCGATAGCTTCGATATCCATCACTGCCAAAATGGGATTTTCTTCTACGTTAGGATCCCTTAAAGCAATACGCTTGGCATCTTTGATTGCATCGACATTTTCCAGGAGGCACATAACCGGTACAGGAAAGAAAGAGCCATCTGAAAGGGTCATTTTTTCAGCTGCACCCATGGCATCAGCTACGTTCATATAGCCTTTCAGTGGATTAAAGTAACCTGCTCCCATCATGACCGCATTACCTGCAGCCTGAGAACTGATAATTACTGATGGAAGAGTTTCCGCTTCATGATGAAGTTTTTCATTTTCGGCTGAGTCGTATACGAACAGCGGATTCAACTCATCTGTACCAATTGGTTTGATCATAGTCTCGTGTCTCCTTCGAGTATCAAACCCAACCCCTGGATTTGATAGAATACATTAATAACTAACTCTAATGTATTGAATATTAAGAGTAAATTCGAATTATTTTTCGAAAAACCAGTGATTTACCGGATTTTCGACAGCGAAATGTACCATAGCTTAGGCACTGAATCGGCAAGGATATTTTTATATGGACAGTAAACCTATCAATTTAGTGCTTTAATTTCCTCGTTGATAAGCATCAGGTTTTTCAACGGGTCTTCAGCCGCGGTGATTGGCCGGCCAATAACAAGATAGTTGGCCCCCGCTTTTAATGCATCCGACGGGGTCATTATTCGTTTCTGATCATCAGTTGAGGCAAATGATGGTCTTACACCCGGTGTCACCAGTATAAAATTATCCGATAATTCACGTCTTACCGGTGAAGCCTCAAGTGGCGAACAGACAATTCCATCAAGCCCTGAGGATTCTGCCAGTGATGCCAGGTGAATGACATTTTCTTCCGGTGTTCCAGAATAACCAATTTCGTTTATTTCCTGCTCACTCAGACTGGTAAGAATCGTAACGCCTATCAATAATGGCCTATGACTGAATGAAGCCAGCCTGTTACTGGCGGTTTCCATCATTTTTCTGCCACCACTGGCATGCACATTCATCATCCATACACCCAGGTCAGCGGCGACGGCACAGGCCGAAGCGACAGTATTGGGAATATCATGAAATTTCAAATCCAAAAAAACCTTGAAATCCTTGTTCACCAGATCACGGATAAATGCTGGCCCTTCAGCCGTGAAAAGCTCTTTACCAACTTTAAGTTTACAGAGCGTGGGTTCCAATTTGTCAACCAGCGTCATTGCACTTTTGGCATCCGGATAGTCCAGTGCAACTATGACACTGACATCATCGCTGTTTTTGTTTGTATCATTCATGGGTAAAACCTTTTGATCAGGCAGTTAAAGATTGCAGTTCCTGTCCGGGAGCGGGTTTGATGGTGCCCCAGCTTCTGCAGCCAGGACATTGCCAGTGAAGGGTTTTTGCCGCAAATCCGCAGCGTCGGCAACTGTAGGCTGCCCTTGTGGAGATTTCTTCATTGATAACATCGGAAAACACTGGCAACAGGTCCTGCTCGAAACGATTCTCCGAAGCCATTTGTAACTGAATTAACAGTTGAAGATTCTGTAATTTTGGATTTTCCAGCAATTGCTGTTGCAGGTATTCCAGCGCTGCACGGTTACCCTGCTGTTGACTGATTAAATTCACACGGGCACGCAGGACACTGCTATGTCGGGTTTTCTTGAAAAGCTTATCAAGGTAACTGGCTAGTTCATCAATGTTATTTAATTGCTTGTAACAGCTGACAACCGATTCGATGATTTCCGGTATGAACATCGGGTCGCTTTCAATGATTTGAGTATACAGCTTCAGGGCTTTACCGCAGTTGTTGGAGCCTGCCTGTCTGGCAGCTTCCATCATTGATGCCCTCACTGAGGAAGGGTCAGCCTGTTTGGCTTTGCGAATATTTTCTGACGCTGCATTACTATCGCCTTTTCGAAACGCTTCTTCTGAAATTTCACAGTAATAATGTGCAATTTCACTACCCAGGTTTTTACCGGATATCGATTCAAGTTTTTTGGCAATTGAAAGGCATTTATCCCAGACTTTTTCCTGCTGGTAAATTTCAAGCAAGTTTTCCAACGCCTTTTTCTGTAATTTGCCGGACTCATAAAGCTCACTAAACAGGTTTTCAGCACGATCGTACAAGCCTGCATTCATATAATCCTGACCGAGTTCCAGTAATGCATGTGCACGTTGCTCCTGGTCCAGTGATGGTCTGGCTATAAGGTTTTGATGAATCCGGATTGCCCTATCAACTTCGCCACGTTTTCTGAAAAGACTTCCCAGCGCCAGATGGGTTTCTACCGTTTCAGTATCAACTTCCAGTAGATTGATAAAAACATCAATGGCCTTGTCAGGCTGTTAGTTAAGAAGGAAATTAAGACCCTTGTAATATTCAGGCTAATAGTTGCAGGTCTGTTTTTTT
>JARRJW010000298.1:0-4850 GCA_037388785.1 Gammaproteobacteria bacterium | reverse complement strand
TGCGTGAATCTGCATTTTTAAGGGCTTCCTCGACAGTAATCTTGCCAGCCTTATAAAGTTCATAGAGCGCACCATCAAAAGTCTGCATGCCCTGACCCTTACCCTGTTCCATGGCTTCCTTAATCGAATGGATGTCACCTTTTTGAATCAGCTCGGAAATAAAACTGGTAGCCAGCAGAATTTCAACCGCTGGCGCACGTTTACCCTCAATCGTGGGGACTAACCTTTGTGAAACAACAGCTTTCAGGTTCAGTGACAGGTCATTGTAAAGTTGCTTGTGGGCCGTATCCGGGAAAAAGTTAATAATGCGGTCGATGGCCTGGTTGGCATTATTGGCGTGCAGGGTTGCCAGGCAAAGATGGCCTGTTTCTGCATAGGCAGTTGCATGCTGCATGGTTTTGGCATCACGAATTTCACCAATCAGTATAACGTCGGGGGCTTCACGCAGGGCATTATGCAGCGCATTTTCGAAGGTCAGGGTATCGAGACCGACTTCGCGCTGGTCGACGACCGATTTTTTGTGTGTATGCAGAAACTCGATGGGGTCTTCAATGGTAAGGATATGTCCCTGGGTGGTTTCATTACGATGATCTATCATTGAGGCCAGCGTAGTTGATTTTCCTGAACCGGTTGAACCGACAACCAGGATCAGGCCGCGTTTCTCCTGGATAAGATCCTTTAGGGTTTCCGGCAGGCCGATCTCCTGGATAATGACCTTGAGAATATCCGGCAGACTGAGTTCTTCAATACTGGGAATGCTGCCCTTGATGTATCGAAGTACCATGTCCACATCGCCCCGCTGGCGAAAAACATTGACACGAAAGCGGCCCAGGCCACCCACGGAGATAGCCAGGTTGCATTCCAGAGTGCTTTCAAACTCACTCTTCTGTTCATCGGTCATGATTGAGTAGGCCAGTTCGCGCACCTTGCCGGGTTCCATGCGCTTGTCACCAATCGGCATGGTTCGTCCTTCAGCTTTTAAATGGGGTGCGGCACCTGTGCTAAAAAACAGGTCTGATCCATTTTTCTGAACCATAAGTTTAAGATAGGGTGCAATGTCCATGTTTCCTCCGAGTGGCTGTCCTACTATCATCGGTCATTATCTTTAAGAGTTTAGAGAAAAATGACTTGAAGTTGAACGAGTTTTTAAGGTGTCGTCATGATTGTGCTCAGTGAAATCTGGATTTACCCGATCAAATCCCTTCCGGGAATACGACAAACCAGCGCCATAATAAACAGACGGGGGCTTGAATGGGACAGGCACTGGATGCTTGTTAACCCGGATGGTGAGTTCGTTAGCCAGCGGCAATTGCCGCAAATGGCATTGTTTAGTGTTGATCTTGAAAATAATCAGTTAAGACTGGGTTTTCCGAAAAAAACTGAATTTAGCATCGGTTTAAATGAATGTTCCGGAGATCAAACAAAGGTAAAGATCTGGGATGACCATGTAAATGCAGATTTGATTGGTGAAGAAGCCAACCTATGGTTCAGTGACTGCCTGGGGGTGTCAGTAAGACTGGTTAAAATGCCAGAAAATGAAAAACGCCAGGTTGACCAGCTTTATGCCGAGCCTGAAGATCAGACCGGTTTTTCTGATGGCTTTCCGTTTCTATTATTCAGCCAGGCGTCTCTGGATGATCTCAACGCAAGAATTGAGGATGAATCACAACAAATGAGCGTAGCGCGTTTCCGTCCCAACCTGGTCATTGACGGGGTATCAGCTTATGCCGAAGATCATTGGCAGGCAATCAAAATCGGCACGATAAGTTTCAGGGTGGTCAAGCCGTGTTCACGTTGTGCGATAACCACGGTTGATCCTGCTTCTGGTATCAAAGGTAGTGAACCGTTGCTGACGCTTGCCAAATACCGGCGTGAAGGCAACAAGGTATTTTTTGGCCAGAATGTCATCCATGATTCAGCAGGCGTGATTCACCAGGGTGATCTGCTAAGTGAGTTGGCATGAGCGGTCAGGCTGTAAACGAAACCAGGCAATGGCTTGAAGACTGGGTCATCAGGTTGAAGCTTTGTCCTTTTGCAAAGTATCCCCATGAAAATAATCAGGTGCGCATTGTAGAAACTCAATCGACTGAAGAAGATGAAATTTTCAACGTTGTGCTTAGCGAGCTTGATTATCTTTACCATGCTGAGCCCAGTGAAACCGAAACGACGCTGGTTGTTATTGAAAACGGCCTGGCTTCATTTGACCAGTATCTTGATTTTCTTCACTTGCTGGAACAGGTTCTACCAGAGACAGGCCTGGAAGGTACCATCCAAATAGCCAGTTTTCATCCGGACTATTGTTTCGAAGGTGAATCACAGGATGACCCGGCAAACCTTACCAATCGTTCTCCTTATCCCATGTTTCACCTGATCAGGGAAGCAAGCATTGAAAAGGCATTGGCAAATTATCCAGACCCCGATGCGAACGACTCGGAAACTGATTCAATTTTTTCTGAAACCTCAAGCCACAGGTATTCACTGTCTTCAAGTTCATGATCAATTTGCTGTTTATGAGCAAGAATTTCCTGCAGGCGATCCTTGTTTTCGATCTCATAAAGCGAGTTGTCTGTTAACTGGTTCTCCAATAGCTTCTGATCTCTGCTAAGCGAATTGATCTGTTCTTCAATGGTTTTTAAACGCTTTTGCAGAGGCTGCAGCTTTTTACGCTGTTCTGCCTCTTTGCGTTTTCGCTCTTTTTTTGCAGCCGCAGAGTTTTCAATGCCAGATTTAAATTCAGACGTGTCGAGATTTTGTTTAGTCTGTTGTTGTGTCAGCCACCGTGGATATTCATCCAGGCTATCATTGAAATCATCGACACGCTGACTGGCGACAATCAGCAGGCGGTCACAACTGACACGCAACAGGTGGCGGTCATGCGAGACAATCACCATGGCTCCTTCAAAGTCCTGGAGCGCTTGCGCCAGCGCCTGACGCATTTCTATATCCAGGTGGTTAGTGGGTTCATCAAGCAGTAACAGGTTGGGACGCTGGTAAACGATTAAAGCCAGGGCCAGACGGGCTTTTTCGCCACCGGAAAAAGGTGCGGTTTTTTCCAGTGCCTTGTCGTTGGAAAACCCAAAACCGCCGAGGAAATTGCGTAACTGCTGCTCGGAAGCCAGCCGATCGATCTGTTGAAGATGTTCCAGGGGTGTATGTTCCGGGTGCAACTGCTCAACCTGATGTTGGGCAAAATAGCCAATTTTTAAATCCTGGGCTTTATGTGTGTTGCCAGCAGTTGGCTGCAGTTGTTCAGCCAGTGCTTTGATCAGGGTGCTTTTGCCGGCACCGTTGGCGCCCAGAAGACCAATGCGGTCACCAGGGCTGAGTACCATGGTGATGTGATTGAGTACAGGTGCTTCCTTGCTATAACCCAGGCTGACGTTGTCAAGTTTAAGCAATGGATTAGGCTGTTTGTCAGCATTAATAAAAGAAAAATGAAAAGGTGAATCAACATGTGCTGGTGCGATCATTTCCATTTTCTGTAAAGCCTTGATTCGGCTTTGAGCCTGCTTGGCCTTGGTGGCTTTTGCCCGGAAGCGATCAATGTAATGCTGGATATGGGCAATTTCACGTTGCTGTTTTTCATGTTCAGCCTGCTGATTGGCAAGCTTGGCAGCACGTATCTTTTCAAAAGCGGAATAGTTGCCGGAATAAAGCGTGATCTGCTGTTGCTCGATATGAGCTATCTGCTGACAAACCTTGTCGAGAAAATCGCGGTCATGGGAAATCAACAACAGCGTACCCTGGTATTCGGAAAGCCATTGTTCCAGCCAGATAACGGCATCCAGGTCCAGATGGTTAGTGGGTTCATCCAGTAATAACAAATCTGAACGACACATTAGTGCCTGGGCCAGGTTGAGGCGCATTCTCCAGCCACCAGAGAAGCTGTTTACAGCCAGGTTTTCCTGTTCGCTGTTGAAGCCCAAACCGTGCAGTAGCCTGGCGGCACGGCTTTGTGCGCGATAACCGCCGATATGTTCAAACTGTTCATGAAGATGGGCAAGCTGCTCACCCTGATGATTTTTTTCAGCGACTTGTATCTTTGTTTCAAGCGCCCGGTATTCACTGTCACCATCCAATACATACTCAATGGCACTTCGCTCATCCTGCGGTGTTTGTTGCTTTACATGGGCAATAACCCAGCCTTCCGGCAGCAAGAAGCTGCCATCATCAGCGTCCAGGTTTTTTCTGATGACCGCGAACAGGCTCGACTTGCCACAGCCATTAGCGCCGGTTATGCCAACTTTCTGTCCAGGATAAATGTTGAATGTGGCATCCGAAAACAGCAGGTTGGTTCCACGGCGAATACTGAGATTATTGAATTGCAGCATGGTGCAATTCTAACGAGTATTTTTACAGGTTGATAAGGTTTTGCACTTATATGAAGCGGATTTTTAAAGAAATTGGTTTCTTTTGGTGCAATGTTTTAATTGCAAAAACTTAGAAAGTTAATAAAACCAATTAAAAACAAGTGTTTAATGAGTTTGGCCTGGTAATTGCGTTTCCTGGTAATACTTTTTCTATAAATCGTAATACTGGGGAGTATCCATGAAAAGTATTTTTAAACGCGTAATTTCGGGCCTGATGATGGCGTTGGCTATCAGTACATCTGCTAAAGCGGCTGAGCCGTTAAAGATTGGTTACAGCGACTGGCCTGGTTGGGTGGCATGGGAAATTGCCATCGAAAAACAGTGGTTCAAAGAAGCGGGTGTCGATGTTGTATTTGAATGGTTTGATTATGTGGCTTCCATGGATGCATACGCAGCCGGGAAACTCGATGCAGTCAGCATGACGAATGGTGATGCGCTGGTAACCGGTGCTACCGGTGCCAAAAGCGTCATGATCCTTAT
>JARRJW010000297.1:1462-3910 GCA_037388785.1 Gammaproteobacteria bacterium | reverse complement strand
TCATACGATAATGCCGGGAAAAACCAGGTTGAAAAGCAACTTGAACTGTTTGACAGCAACCAGATGCCAGACAAAAAAGCAGATGTGCTGCTCGCCAATATTCTCGCCGGTGTCCTGATCGAACTGGTCAGCACCCTCTCCTCACTGGTTAAACCCGGGGGACAGATTGTTTTATCCGGCATCTTGTCTGAACAGGCAGAACAGGTATTATCCGTTTATAGAAATTACTTTGAGATGGCGCCTGTCGTGTCAATGCATGACTGGGTGAGACTGGAAGGGACCAGAATCAATAATGCAATTACTCATTAGTTGTCCAAACTGCAACACCAGTTACCAGATCAGTGATGACCAGTTACAGGAATCTGATGGCCAGGCACGCTGTTTTCAATGCCAGACGGTTTTTAATGCTGCACTTAATTCTCAACCTATCGCTGAAAACGAGAACCCCCCTGCCCTGGATGACAGTATATACCTTAACGACAGGGTGCTTGATGAAGAACTGGCCGCTCAGCACAGTGACCAGGTCGACGAACTTGCCGAATCAGACTTAAGCAGCCTGTTTTCGGCAGACAATGATTCCGAGGTACTTGATGGCCCCGATGATGAAAGCCTGACTGATTCAAGCATGCTGACCGCTGAAGAACTGCTCAATATTGAAAGCGATAAAGTGCCGCCACTGCAGCCGCTCAGTCCGCGCGAATCTGACGACCGCAAACCCCCAAAACCCCCTTCATCGCTGGGAACCGGACTGTGGATGATTGGCAGCCTGTTACTGGTGGTTATGTTTCTTGCACAAGCCAGCTGGCATTACCGGCACACGCTATTACTCAACCCGGAGGCCCGCCAGGTTTTTGAAACCATCTGTAAAGGATTGCCCTGCAATTTACCGCCACGCCGCAACCCGGATGCTTTTGAAGTGGTTGACCGCAAGGTATCAATCCATCCCGAGGTCAATGACATTCTCAGCATTAATATGCTGTTCACCAATGTTGCCAACTTTTCGCAACCGGCTCCTGGCGTGACACTCAGCCTCTATAACAACCAGCAGGATATTATCGCGCGTCGCAGTTTTACTTTCGATGACTACATCAAAACAGAGGAAAGTAAACCACCGTTGCTGGCGTCAGGCCAGACCCAGCAGTTTTTCCTGAACCTGGAAGACCCCGGGCCGGATGTAACCGGGTTTGAGTTCAGTTTTTACTAACGGTCTTTATTGATTTCCTGACTTTATCCCGTCATCACGATCTATTCCCTGATCATCTCAACCTGCCCTGATCATGTCAGTCTCTCTGGTCATCTCGACGCCATTCGTCACAGCTAGTCATCTCGACGCCAGGAGAGATCTGTAGTTTTTATATAAAGACTTTAAGATTTCTCACACTCTCGAAATGACAGTTAATTCGTCACAGCTAGATGCAAACACTAAAAAGACTCCAGTGAATTCTCAGTGGCCCATTTTCTCATTGATATCCTCACTTTCACTATCCAATTCAAATTCTATCTTCCACTCTAGTCTGATATGATTCTTTGCCCCTAAACTTCGATCTACCAATCATGCAAATCGGGCCTTACAAACTGGAAAACAATCTGATATTGGCGCCTATGGCAGGCGTGACAGATTTACCCTTCAGAAAACTGTGTCGCTCCATGGGTGCAGGTATGGCGGTCTCTGAAATGGTGACAACGGATGCTTCCTTAAGTGGATCTCGCAAGACGGTTTTACGACTCGATCATTCCGATGAACCCGGCCCGGTTGCCGTACAGATTGTTGGTACTGACCCGAAAGTGATGGCCGAAGCTGCCAGGGTAAATATCGACCATGGTGCCCAGATCATTGATATCAATATGGGCTGTCCCGCCAAAAAGGTTTGCAAGGTTGCCGCAGGTTCGGCGCTTTTACAAAATCCTTCCCTGGTTAAAAGTATTCTTGAGTCAGTTGTCAGTGCCGTTGATGTGCCAGTGACGCTAAAAATTCGCACTGGCTGGGACATCCAAAGCCGCAATGCAGTTGAGATTGCGCATATTGCCAGAGAATCTGGCATACAGGCTTTGGCCATTCATGGCAGGACCCGCGCCTGCGGTTACAGCGGTGAAGCTGAATACGAAACAATTCGTGAAGTAAAATCCCAAATCGATATTCCGGTTATTGCCAACGGTGATATTGACTCTCCGGAGAAAGCAAAGCAGGTACTCACTTACACTGAAGCCGATGCCGTTATGATTGGTCGTGCCGCTCAGGGGCAGCCATGGATATTTCGTGACATAGATCACTATCTAAGAAATGGATCAAAATTAGCACCATTTAAAATGGAAAAAATTAAAAATATTTTGCTTAAACACCTAGACAACCTATATACATTTTATGGAGAATACCCCGGTGTCAGAATTGCCCGAAAACATATTGGCTGGTATAGCAAAACCCAACCTCAAAGCGCGGCATTCAGAAAA
>JARRJW010000297.1:0-1364 GCA_037388785.1 Gammaproteobacteria bacterium | reverse complement strand
AATTCATTATTAGAACATCAGGGGAAAGCTGCATGACGCTTGAAGCATCACAGCATGAAGGAACACTGGACCACTACGTTCCACAACAGGCATCTCGTGAACCATTACGTGATTGCGTGAAAGAAGCATTAGAACATTACTTTGACCAAATGAGTGACCATGATGTTTCAGGCCTTTACCAGATGGTTATGTCTGAAACTGAACAACCCTTACTCGAAACTGTTATGACGCAAACACGTGGCAACCAAAGCCGCGCTGCCCAGATGCTCGGCATTAGCCGAAGCACCCTGCGCAAGAAACTGGCCCAGTATGATTTAGACTGAGCCGGCTTTAGTAACATTCATTACTTTCTGAAACGGCCTTATGGCCGTTTTTAACTTTACAGGAAAATACCATGGCGATAACACGTGCACTGATCAGCGTGTCTGATAAAACCGGCATTACCGAATTTGCGCAATCCCTGCATCAGCGTGGTGTAGAAATTTTATCAACCGGTGGTACCGCCAAACTGCTCGCCGACAATGGTATAGCGGTGATTGAAGTCAGCGATTACACCGGCTTTCCTGAAATGATGGATGGCCGCGTCAAGACATTACACCCGAAAATACATGGCGGCATTTTAGGCCGACGCGGCACTGATGACAGCGTTATGCAGGAACATAATATTGGTCCGATCGACCTGATTGTTGTTAACCTGTACCCGTTTGAACAAACCGTGGCCAATCCCGATTGCGACCTGCCAACCGCGATTGAAAATATTGATATCGGCGGGCCAACCATGTTACGTGCAGCGGCTAAAAACCATAAAGATGTCACCGTGGTGGTTGATGCCGGTGATTACGGTCGTGTTATCGATGAAATGGATAACAACCAAAACAACATCACCGATAAAACACGCTTTGACCTGGCGGTAAAAACCTTTGAGCATACCTCTAACTATGACGGCGCGATTGCCAATTATCTTGGCGCCCGTCTTGAAGATGACACTGCTGATTTCCCACGCACCATTAACCTGCAGTTTAAACAGGTACAAACCATGCGTTATGGTGAAAATCCACATCAGCAAGCCGCCTTCTTTGTCGAAAGCAATTTAACCGAATCCTGTATTGCCACTGCTAAACAACTACAGGGCAAAGAACTGTCTTACAACAATATCGGTGATACCGATGCAGCACTGGAATGCGTTAAACAGTTTAATGAGCGGCCGGCCTGTGTCATCGTTAAACACGCCAATCCCTGTGGTGTGGCTTATGGCGATTCATTGTTACATGCTTATGACCGCGCCTACGCAACCGATCCTGAATCCGCTTTTGGCGGTATCATTGCTTTCAATCAAGAGCTTGACGGCGAAACAGCCCAGGCGA
>JARRJW010000296.1:0-2531 GCA_037388785.1 Gammaproteobacteria bacterium | reverse complement strand
GTACTGGATTTTAGCGGTTTGGTGCTGGCTGAAGCGGTTCTTTCCTATGTCAATATCGGTGTGGATCCGAGCACCAACAGTTGGGGTAACATGATCAACAGTGCCCGACTGGAAATGGCCAGGGAGCCGATTGTCTGGTGGTCACTGGCCGCTTCGTTAGTCTTTATGTTTACCCTGGTTTTGGCAGCTAACCTGTTTTCTGATGTAGTCCGTGATGCCTTCGATCCCAGATTAAGGAGTCAGTCTTGAGTAAAGATCAAGCTACCGTATTAACCATAGAGGGTTTGACCACGCATCTTGGCAGCCAAGAGAAACCGGTGTGCGCAGTTGATGATGTCAGTTTTCATGTGAAGTCTGGCGAGACCCTGGCGTTGCTGGGTGAGTCCGGTTGCGGCAAGTCGATGACGGCCCTGTCGATAATGCGACTGTTGCCGTCGGGAGGACGAATAGCTGCTGGCAATGTGCTACTGCATGAAGAATCGATACTGGATTTAACTGAAAGTGAGATGCGCAATATCCGCGGTGGCCGAATTGGTATGATTTTCCAGGAGCCAATGACATCTCTCAATCCGGTTATGACTATTGGTGAACAGATTCTGGAATCTGTCAGACTGCATGATGACACCGCCAATGGCAGCCATCAGCAAAAACAGCGTGCAATACAATTGTTGAAGGATGTCGGTATTCCGGATGCGCAGCGCCGTTTTAAAGAATATCCTCACCAGTTGTCCGGTGGCATGAAACAGCGTGTCATGATTGCCATTGCCCTGGCTGGAAACCCTGAAGTATTGATCGCGGATGAACCGACGACGGCTTTGGATGTGACAATACAGGCCCAGGTGCTTGACCTGCTGAAAGATCTGCAGCAGAAGAAGGGTATGGCCATCCTTTTGATCACACATGACCTGGGTGTGGTGGCAGAAACCGCTGACCGGATTGCGGTGATGTATGCCGGGCAGATTATCGAGCAAGCTAACGTGAACGATTTTTTTGCCGCACCCAAACATCCTTATAGCCAGAAACTTTTTGATTCTTTGCCTACCCGGCATAAACGGCATGCGGCTCTGGCGATGATTAAAGGCCAGGTACCGGCATTAACAAAACAATTTATGGTTTGCCGTTTTCTTGATCGTTGTGAGAAACGCATAACTGAATGCGAAACCAATTTACCCCCCTGGCAGGGTGATGATGATAATGGCTTTCGTTGTCTGCTGGACGAGAAAACAAATCGCCAGCAGTCCAAAAAGCCCCCGATCAAAAAAGACAAAGATAAGCAGGGACCTAAAGCAGAGGGGGCGTCAAAACAGCTCAGCCTGTCACAATTGAAAGTGCATTTCCCTATTCAAAAAGGCCTGTTCAAACGTACAGTCGGACATGTCAAAGCTGTTGATGGTATTGATCTTGAGATAAAACCAGGCCAGACACTGGCCCTGGTTGGCGAGTCAGGCTGTGGCAAAACCACGGCGGGCAAAGCGCTGCTGCAACTGATCAGGCCTACCGGTGGCAGGGTTAGTTATGGCGAAGTGGAGCTGAATACATTAACCGAAAAACAGATGCGACGTCACCGAAGGGATCTGCAGATTATTTTTCAGGATCCTGTTTCAAGTATGAACCCGCGTATGCTGGTTGAAGATATTATCGCCGAGGGTCTTGTCGCCCAGAAAATGGTTAACAGTCGGGAAGAAAAACAGCGTATTGTTGCCGAACTGCTGGACAAGGTTGGCTTACCGGCTGAAGCTGCACAGCGTTATCCTCATGAGTTTTCCGGTGGTCAGCGACAGCGTATTTGTATCGCCAGGGCCCTGGCGGTTAATCCCCAGGTTATTGTTTGCGATGAACCCACCAGTGCATTGGATGTTTCGGTTCAGGCGCAGATTCTGAATTTGCTTAAATCACTGCAGCAGTCCATGGGCCTCTCATACCTGTTTATCACACATGATATCTCGGTGGTTTCCTACCTGGCTCATGAAGTAGCAGTGATGTACCTGGGAAAAGTGGTTGAAAAGGGCACGGTTGAGGAAATTCTGGACCATCCCAGCCATCCATACACTAAATCGTTGCTGGCCGCTGTACCGGTACCTGATCCGCAATATCAGCGAAACACAGTGCCTCTTGAAGGTGACTTGCCGTCACCGGCTGATCCACCCAAAGGTTGTTATTTTCATCCACGCTGTCCGGTTGCCCAGCCCCAATGCCAGTCAGATTATCCGGCTAACCGGCAGTTATCTGACAGTCATCATGTAGCCTGTATTGAGCTTACGCAGTAATTACTTATCAATGCTTGGTATTGAATTGATGCCTTACTAACTTGGCGTTATTGGCTTTTTATTGTCTTCAGGATATTTTCAATACTACGGGCCAGGTCAAAGTCTTTTGCGGTCAGGCCACCAGATTGGTGGGTGGTCAGGGTAATGCTCACCTGGTTATAGCTATTGCACCAGTCGGGATGATGGTCGGCTTTTTCAGCTGCACCAGCAACTTTATTCATGAAACTCCAGGCGTGTTTGAAGTCATCGAATGAAAATTCTTTG
>JARRJW010000295.1:0-3517 GCA_037388785.1 Gammaproteobacteria bacterium | reverse complement strand
TTTGCTTCGTAAAGATTTTCATCCGCCCGTTCCATTAATATTTCTTTACAGCCCTCTTCTGCCTTGGAGCATGTAGCCACTCCCAGGCTAACTGTAACAATATCGGCTACTTCTGATGCCTTGTGGTTAATCTTCTGGCTCCTTACTGATTCCAAAATGGCATTTGCCACCTTTTTAGCACCCATCAGGTCTGTATGGGGTAATACAACGGTAAATTCCTCTCCTCCATAGCGACCCACAAAGTCAGTTGCCCGCTGTAGGGCGTCTTCAATAGCATGTGCGACTTTTTGCAGACACAGGTCACCTTGCTGGTGACCGTAGGTATCATTAAACTTTTTAAAATAATCAATGTCCATCATGATGACAGATAAAGGTTCTTCGGCGCGAATGGCGTGTTTGGCAGATCTTTCTATAAATTCATCTAGTGCCCGGCGATTGGGAAGCTGCGTCAGCTCATCAATCATTGAGATCTTTTTCAGCGTGTCACTTTGAATCTTGGCAACACGTATCAAATGATTGAAATCTGTAGAAAGTTCATAAAATTCGCGGAGACCGCTGGTAATAACAGGTTCACCTGACAATGCCTGAGTCTCACGATGTATATCGCTTCTTAAACGACCAATGGGTCTTATCAGTAGTAATTCCAATAGAATCAAAGCGAACGTCATGATTCCGAGATTCAGCAACGCACCCGTGATTAACGTTTTCCGCTGATTAGCTCTTATCTTCGACATGAACTTTGTATTAGGAACAAAAACGGCAACGCTATAGA
Source organism: Gammaproteobacteria bacterium (assembly GCA_037388785.1). Classification (GTDB taxonomy): domain Bacteria; phylum Pseudomonadota; class Gammaproteobacteria; order Chromatiales; family Chromatiaceae; genus JABDQZ01. The sequence goes on along the minus strand of JARRJW010000295.1, from coordinate 2,745 downwards.
TAGGTCTTTGATCCATGGATTTTATTTCATATTGAACCTGATGCACGAGGTCATGAAGACTGACAGATGATTCTGCCTCTGGTCGACTAGAGTAGATCAACTTGCCGGTGATCAGGTTGTTTATCTCAATCTGGTGACCGATAAGTTTTTCAATGTTAGGCAGGTTAAGGTTGGCATTAACAACTACCTCCAAATAACCTTTAATTCGCAGGCCACCAATAGGAAGTAAAACGGAATAATAGGCTCCACTGCTGGATGCCCAGCGTCCTCCCATAATTTTAAACTGCTCAAACCCTTTCCGCTCAGCGGCTTTTTTGAGGATAATATTTTTTCCATAATCAATGTTGTAATCATCGATATTCATTGCCCCAGCTGTCCGACCTTCTGCCAAAAATTTCCAGTTATGGTCATAAACCCGCAGAGACTCAATTGTTACTACGGTGGCATTAACATACCCACTAATGAAGGGGTCGGTTATAACCTCTTTGATTTCACTTGTAGAGCCTGATTTTAGCGCTACAGCAAAACCCTCCTGAAAGTCCCGCCTTTCTATAAACTTTGACCCAAAAGTTGCTGTATCTAAATGTAGTTTTTCATAAATTTGGTTGGTTGAGATTGAGATTATCTCTCTTAAAAAGTCTTCCTCTCTCTCCTGGATAGATGCCAGGTTATTTTTTTCCGACAGATAGGAAACCAGCAGCATGGAGCCAAACAGGAGTAGCAGGCTCAGTATGATCAGAGACCTGGTCGATAATTGTGAAGCCAGTTTATTCAAGGTTAGTACGAAACCGGATAACCTTTATCTGTCCATTCTTTCCAGCCACCTCTAAACCAGTAGATTTTCTTATAGCCCCAGGAAACGGCCTTTGTTGACGCATTGCTACTGCGGACACAGCGAGGTCCATTACAGTAAAAAACGATTGGCTGATCTTTTTCAGTTAGCAGGGCATTCAAGTCCTCCTGCGTCATTTCTACATCTAAAATGCTGTGCGCACCATCGATATGGCCTCTCTTGAATTCCTCTTCACGTCTTGCATCAATGATCACCAGATTTGGCATTGATTGCACCAATTCGATAACCTGTTCAGCGGTCACAAGTTCGGCTCCAGACACCTTATCAGGAGCCATAGGTTTTTCAGCCAGAGCAATATTGACAAAGAGTGAGAAGAAAAGAATGAATGGATAGACATATTTTTTATTCATGGAGCCCCCGTTGATTAGCCTACGTGTAATTATCCTTCCATGAAATACAACGATCTCATTTCAAATTTAGCATATTTGAATAGTAAATTGAGGTTCTTTATGACGCTACAAAGAAACAAATCTAACATTTTCTAACAGAGAAACTGACTAATCAGTAGCAACTGCCCCTGAAATAAAAGAGTAAGCGTCTGCTTGTCTACAGTTCCGGTCCGATAGCCCCGTTATTTCAATCTGTCAGCTTTTAGCAAATTTGTCCCAGAGAATTAGAAAATTCTGATATTTATCAAAAACGGTGATAGCGGACAGTTATAGGAATATAATTCTTATTTGGTGACCGGCAACTGCTGTAGAAAAGCGGACAAAAAGACGATGAATCGGTAAGCTGCTAGATGGTAAAGACTTAATTAGTGAATATTATTTACATAAAATTAACAGTATAAAATTGATAAATATCAATTAATATTAGATATTAGAATATATTTAGAATCTGCTTCATATAGATTGTGCATACCGCAAAGTTTTGCAGATGAATCTTCTTTAGTTGAAAAACTACAAGATAATATAGATGCAGAATCTCTTTTTAATTCAAATTGTAGAGTCTGTCATGGTGATATTGGTAATGGCGGATTAGGGTTGCCGATTGAATCAAATAAGCTAAAACTTCTAAATGCTGAAAGTTTTTTAAAGAATACTATAAAACATGGTAGACCCGGGCGTGTTATGCCGCCCTTTAAAAATCTTAGTGAAAAAGAAATAGATGCCATTGCTAATTACATATTAAATGATGGCATTTCTAATCCAGAATTGTTATTTGATTCAAATGTATCCTTAAAAAAAGCTGATTCTAAAATTGGAAAAAATCTGTATGAAGTCAAATGTGAATCATGTCATGGGATAGATGGTGAAGGAGGAGCGGGCACAGGAGTGAGTTTTTCAAGACCAAGAGATCATTCTATTTCAGCTCCATCTCTAGCTAACAAAGCCTTTCTCTTGTCAGCATCAAATAAAGATTTAAAAAATTTTATTACATATAATTCAATCCACAGTGAGGAACATAAGGATATAAGTCTCTCTGAAGAAGAAATTAATAGCTTGGTTTATTTTATAAGGTCGCTTGAACGCAAAAAATCGCCACTCACAACTAAGAAGAAAGGTCTTCCTGCATATCTTAAATATTATTCAACATATGATTTTGATACAACAGTTAATAACATAAAACAATCAACACAAGGATCAAACTTTAGATTCATTAGAGAAGAGTCTCATAATTTTAGTACCGCTAATGGCAATCACATTAAAAACAATATTTCTGTCTTTGTATGCAATTTCAGCTTTTTAAATGAAGTTATAAAAATTGACCCGAGAATTGGAATTTTTTTACCTTGCAGGATAACAATAATCGAAGACACATCTGAGGGCGTTTATATGACAAGTATTAACCCCGAATATTTAAAGCATGTTCTAAATAATACTCAACTATATCCTGTTTGCGATAAAATAAGCGAGCAGTATCACGCCATCATGGAAGAGGCTACATTATGA
>JARRJW010000294.1:0-4539 GCA_037388785.1 Gammaproteobacteria bacterium | reverse complement strand
GTTTGGCAGCGTATACCACACTGCCAAACGACTTGTAAACAGGTATTTATATTTAGAAACCCTTGAACGGGTTTGGACCCATTTCTACGATTTCTTCAACAAAATCATTAATGATCCCAGGAATCTTATGATACTCGTTGATGGCAACCTGAGTCACCTTTACACGTTCAACCTCAAGTCCCAGGCTCCCCATGGTTTCGGCAACGTTTACCATTCTCTTATCAGCAAGTTCACTACCCTTGACAAAGTGACACTGGTAGTTATCACCGTACTGGCAGCCGAGAAGCATGGCACCGTCCATACCTGCTGACATGGCATCCTTGATCCAGACCACGTTAAGAGAACCAAGGCAGCGAACCGGAATTATACGAACTAGATTGCTGATACCGAGTCGACGAATGGCAGCCATATCAATGGCCGGATATGCATCATTTTCACAGACAAAAACAACAAAACGCAGCTTGTCTTCATCATCATCCGGGACTTCAATGGCTTTCACCATGGAGCCGATCATATCAACGTTGTAGTCTTTAAAGCCGATGATCCTTTCAGGACATGCACCCATACAGGTACCACATCTCCGGCACCTGGTCGGGTTTGGCAGTGGCGTGCCTTTCTCATCATCATCAATGGCGCCGAACGGACATTCCTCAGTACAGCGTTTACACTGGGTACAGCGCTGCATGAAGAATTCAGGATAGGTCTTATCACCTGAACGCGGATGCACCGCAACACCCCTGTCAGCTGATTCCAGGCACTGGATAGCCAGACACTGAATGGCTTTTAATGCTGCGCCGGTTGCATCATCAATGGTCTCATCGATAGCGGCAGCCTTACGAACACCACCGCAGGCATAAACCCCTGTCCGTCTGGTCTCATATGGGACGCAGATAAAATGCGAATCCGCATACCCGTCGAAAAGATCAAGGTCTGTCAGAGCCGGTCCCTGGCGATAGGCCAGGTTTATAACATTTTCATCCTTGGTGGTCGGCACCATTCCTGCAGCCAGTACCACCATGTCAACATTCAGGCTCAGGTTTTCATTGAGGAGGGTATCTTCAGCTTCAACAGTCAGAGAACCATCAGAACCTTCCTCTACTTTCATGACATTAGCCTTTGTCATGAAAATACCATCATCATTCTGGACAGATTTATAAAAAAGTTCCATGTTCCCGGGGGTACGCATATGCTGATAAAGAATATATGCCTTGGCATTGGGATTATCATCCCTTACGTATTTGGCCTGCTTCAAGGCCACCATGCTGGTAACCGAGTTGCAGTAAGGAAAGTCCTTATCATGCTCGGCACCACCAGGGCTCTGCACAAAAGCAACGCTTTCAACAGCTTTGCCATCGGAAGGACGGACAATCTTGCCCTTGCCTGCCATCGCTTCAAACTCGGCATTGGTGACAACATTTTTGCTTGCAACACCAAGGTGCTCATACTCGGACACATCGGCTGGAACCCACCCGTACCCAGCCTGTTGCCAGAACAACAGCACCAAAACCCTCAGCATCAGGGTTTTCAGCCATATAATGCTTAAGGCCGGCATTGGGGTCTTCCATCGTACCTTTATCAATTGCATCCTGCTCATCTACCCCTACTTTAGCAGGCGCGTCCCATTCACTCTTAGTGCCGCCTTCTTTAAAGGTAACCTGGTAATCGCCAGGAGCACCAAAAATTCTGGCAACCTCTGTTCCGGTTTTCACCGTAATATTATCAGCATCCTGAACAGCCTGGATCAGGTCGTTGACAATGGGGGCTTCCATGTCAGCCCAGGGAGCCTTGGTAGGAAATGACTGGCGCCAGTTAACCGCTTTGCCGCCGAGAACGTCACTTTTTTCAACCAGGGTGACCTCATAGCCTGTGGCAGCTGCTTCTTTTGCTGCTGTCAACCCGGCAACTCCACCGCCCATTACCAATATCTTTTTATTAATTGTTTCCAGGGTAAACGGTTCAGGCAGCTCGGATTTCTTGGCCTGGGTACAAGCCATTCTTATATAGTCATCTTCACCTTTACTCCAAACAACCTGCTCGCGAATATTGGCTCGGATAGTGATATTGTCATCACCGAAATTGAATTCTTTCTGCATTACCCTGGGTGAACAGGCGGCAACAACCACAGTGTTCACACCGTCGTTAATATCACTTTCGATCAGGGCACGGCCGTCAGCACTGCAGAAAGCCTGGTGTGTCTTGCACTCCATGCCCATCTCGCTGCTGGCAACCGTGGTAAGGGCCTCTATATCAAGGGTATCTCCGATACCGCATCCTGTGCATATATATGCACCGTATTTTTTATCCATTGACTACCTCCTTGACGCTTGAATGGCTTTAAGAGCTGCAGCTGTCGCACTCTGGTTACTGGTTACCACATCGGCAGCCTTTTTGGCACATCCGGCGGCTATCATACCTTCATCGCTCAGAATAAATCCGTTGTTATCCATCTGCACACCGAGGGATGCTCCTTCAGCCTGCATGGTTGGAGCCATTCCGGTTGCCAGTATCGCCATATCCACTTTTTCCTGAACCTTTTCGCCGGTAACAGCATTTTCAGCAACCACTGTTACGCCACCGTCCTCTTCAGGAATAATGTCAGCAACTTTACCTTTAACAAAGTGGACATTCTCGTCATCCATCACTTTCTCGCGGAATTTTTCGTACTTTCCGGGAGTCCGCAAATCAATATAGAAAACCGTTACCTTGGCCTCGGGATAACGTTCCCTTATATAGGTGACCTGTTTCAGGCTGGCCATACAACAGATGTAAGAGCAGTATTCCAGGTGATTCTCATCACGGGAACCGGCACACTGAACAAAGGCAAAACTCTCGGGTTCCTTATTATCTCCCGGGCGCAGTATCTTACCTTCGGTAGGCCCGTTAGGAGCTGACATCCTCTCCATCATCATGTTGGTAATGATGGCATCGCTTTCATTAAACTTGAGGTTGTCCATTTTGGTTGCATCATAGGGAGCCCAACCTGTTGCCCAGACAATGGAAGATACGTCAAGCGTGAAGGTCTTGGTTTCCATATCAAGGTCAATCGCTTCATATTTACAGGCCTCTACGCATTTACCGCATTTGGTGCAGGCATCCATGTCAATAGCATACTTCATGGGAAATGCCATATCATGGGGCTTGTAAATCGCCTTGGTCTTATCCATGTTGAAGTTAAAGGCATTATCCCTTTCCTCAGGACAGACTTCAACGCAGGCATTACAACAGGTACAATTGTTGTTCACATATCTTGGTTTCGTCTCCAGGGTAACCTGATAATTACCGGCAGAGCCGGAAACACTTTTAACTTCAGTCATGTTGTACATGCGGATCTTGCGATTGTTCTTGATCCGTTTGAAGTTAATCTCCAGACCACAGGATGGGGGGCACAGTTTTGGAAAATACTGATTCAACTGTGCAACTCTTCCTCCCATATAGGGATTTCTTTCAACCAGAAAGACATCGCTCCCAACCTCCGCGGCTTCCAAAGCTGCCGTCAGCCCACTAATACCGCCGCCAACGACCAGAATACCACCGCTCACAGGTGTGTGTTCGTCTGTCATGCCATTCCTCCATTCATATTATTTTTCATAATTCACGGGTTGATTATTTTGGTTCAAATGATTTGTGGTTCCTTTTGGTTCTGCAATGATGTCAGGCCATAACAAGCCATCTCAACCAACACAACCAACCAAATCCCCCCAAGTACAGAAAAATCTCCAGGCACCATTACGGTGCCTGGAGATTAATAGTATGTCTCTACATAAGGGATCGATTACCTGATCCTTATTATAGATGTTAGATCCACGGATCGGTTTCAATGACGTTGATACAGTTAACCTTCTCACACTTCCACTCTTTGGTCTCGGGATCAAAGGTGGAGTTTACGAAGACCTTCCAGTTCTCATCATCACAGGTCGGATAGTCTGACCTGTAGTAGAAACCGGGATAGCGGCTCTCTTTCCTGAACTCAATGTGACGGATATGGGTCTCAACACACCAGATACGGTGGTAGTTTTCCCAGGCACGCATGAGTTCATGCAGGTCACCGGCAGCCATTATTTCGGCATCTTCACGCATCATCTCGAGCAGGTCGAGGCAGATGTTGAGCAGCCTTCCGGAAGTCATGTAGTATGTAGCAACACCGCCGCCATATTCGTCGGTAGCCTTCATCAGACGCATCATCAAGCCGGCCGGTTCGCAGAAGTTCGGGTTAACGTCAGCAGCGGTTGATTTGCCGACATGCTCATGGTAGAGCTTGACCGGTGCGTAGATTTCATCGGCCAGTTCCTGCGCGGTCTGTTTCAGTTCAGGTGAGAAGCCTGCATTGTCGCGGCAGTATTTGACCAGCTGCTTGGCAACAATCCTGCCCTCGGCATGGGAACCGGAGGAGAACTTATGGCCGGAAGCACCGACACCGTCACCGGCAGTAAACAGACCGTCAACCGTAGTCATACGGTTGTAGCCCCACTTGTACTGATGGGAGCGCGGGCCGTCTACGGTCGGGACCCAGTCCTCTTCAGGTCCGGAAACCCAGATACC
>JARRJW010000293.1:0-2542 GCA_037388785.1 Gammaproteobacteria bacterium | reverse complement strand
TTAACTATAAGCCTTCACGAAAAACGCTAATTAACTTTTTTGTGGGTATTGCCAATACTGATGGTTATCGGGCAGACCGGCTTGATACTAATAAACAGCCTTTAGAAAAAGATTATCTGGATAGTAATGTGCCGTACCGGACGGCAGGTGCGCTTATCGCCCATAAGCTCGATTCTGGTTTACGCCTTAGCCTGCAGTATAACTACGTTGATGCTTACAAATCAGAAGGCGATGGAGATGATTTGGAAAATTTTGAATCGATAGATTTCAAACTGTCTAAAGAATTTCTCCTGAGCAATGACGAAAAAATTGAATTTAATGGCATCATTCGCAACGTTGGTGACAATACCTACCAGGATTTCACTGATGACAATTTAGTGGGTCTTGAAACCTATTTTCAGGTCAAACTGAGCTTGAACTGAAAATAGGTTATCAGGCATTTAATAATAAATATCAGCCAACTGCATCCAGTGCCTGATCAATGTCGGCAATGATATCTTCAACATGTTCGATACCCACAGATATGCGCACCAGGTCTTCTGACACGCCGGCGGTTTTCAGTTCATCCGGCCCCAGTTGACGATGTGTGGTTGATGCCGGGTGACAGGCCAGCGATTTGGCATCACCAATGTTTACCAGCCTCAGAATCATCTGCAGCGCATCAATGAATTGAGCCCCGGCTTCTTTGCCGCCTTCGATACCAAAGCTGAGAATACCTGATGCATGACCACCTGTGATTTCCTGGCAGTTGGCATAATGAGGACTGTCTTCCAGAGCCGCATAATTTACCCAGCTGATCTTTGGATGTGATTTCAGGTGAGTAGCAACCTTGAGTGCATTTTCACAATGACGTTCCATGCGAAGCCCCAGTGTTTCAAGTCCCTGTAATAATAGAAATGCACTGTGGGGTGATAATGCCGAGCCGGTGTTTCTCAGGGGTACAACACGACAACGCCCGATATAAGCAGCCGGTCCAAGTGCCTCGGTATAAACGACACCATGGTATGAGGGGTCGGGTTCATTCAGCATTGGAAAGCGTTCTTTATTGGTCACCCAGTCAAACTTGCCGGAGTCGATAATAATGCCACCAATAGTTGTGCCGTGGCCACCAATGTATTTGGTTAATGAGTGAATGACAATGTCAGCACCCAATTCAATAGGTTTACACAGATAGGGTGTTGCAACGGTGTTATCTACAATCAACGGGATACCATGTTTATGGGCTATTTCAGCAAGCTTTTTCAGGTTGACAATATTACCGGCTGGATTGCCGATTGATTCACAAAATATAGCCCGGGTTTTTTCGTCAATTTTTGCTTCAAATCCATCAAAATCATTAAATGAAACCATGCGAACATCGATGCCTTGCTGTGGAAATGTATGGGCAAAAAGATTGTATGTGCCACCGTATAGTTGACTGGTACTCACGATATTATCGCCGGAGCGGGTGATGCATTGAATGGCGTAGGTAATTGCCGCCATACCTGACGCCACTGCGAGTCCGCCAATGCCACCTTCCATTTCAGCCAGGCGTTGTTCCAGAACGGCTGTAGTAGGGTTCATGATGCGGGTATAGATATTTCCGAAAACTTTCAGGTCAAAGAGATCGGCGCCATGTTGCGTGTCATCAAAGGTATATGAGGTTGTCTGGTAAATAGGCACAGCTGCTGATTTGGTGGTTGGTTCAGACTCGTAGCCGAAGTGCAGGGCAAGTGATTCGAGTTTCATGCGGGCTCCTTAGTTGATTTTTTGTTGTTTTTAGTTGTTTGACGATAACATTAAAAATGCCAGAGACAATAAAAAATTGTTTTCTAAATAAGAATTTAAGGATTATCTGAAACGGCAGTTTGTCGGCATTTCAGGTATAATAAATTATGCCAAACGCGGACTACATTGAAAAAGAGATTGAAAACGCCAGGAAACAGTTGCTGGATCAGCAGACGACTGCCAGGCTTGTTGGCTATAAAAGTCACCATGCGAAGATTTCTGCGGAGCATACAAAGTTACTCCTGCATAGAAAAGCGATCCAACTGCCACGCAATGCTGATGGTGTAAGGGTTCGACTGGAATTATCATCCGGGAGGTTATCGAAAGACTCTCACCGGGTCGTTTGTCGGCTTTTAAAGTAACAGGTCTCAACTCCTTACAGAACGGTATTCTATGTAGAGAGTGCCCTTACTGTATCCAATAATTGTTCTTTGTTGTCGGTTTTGGCAATTGCCTGTCGGACGCGATTAAATGCTTCACTGGCAAGTTCCGGGTTTCTGCCATATGAAGACAAATCACCGTATTTCCAACCAGCAAGTTTTAAAACTTCAGATTTGAAACTGATACCGACAGCGCCAGTTCCACCAATTTTTATTAATTCATTTTCAATTAAAATATGTGGTGCGGGTTTTGGAGAGAACGTTGTAAAGTCCTCTGGTTTTACCTCTGAAAAATTACTCATTTTTATTCCTGTACGTAATAAATTAATTTTTAACGGTCGGTTATTGATGCTTATGATTGAATATATGCATAAAAGTGTTGTTATATTGTGAAC
>JARRJW010000292.1:0-3574 GCA_037388785.1 Gammaproteobacteria bacterium | reverse complement strand
ATTACTGGGCAACACCGCTGGAAAAACTGGCCACCCATGGTGGTGACTGCGAGGATTACGCTATAGGCAAATATTTTGCCCTGCGTGAGCTGGGAGTTGACCAGAAAAAGTTACGCATCATGTACGTCAAGGCTATTGAGTGGAATGAAGCACACATGGTTTTGACTTATTTTCCAAAGGAAAATGAAATTCCACTGGTCCTGGATAACATAAATAAAAAACTGTTACCTGCCAACAAGCGTAAAGACCTGGTGCCGGTATACAGTTTTAATGCCGAAGGGCTCTGGTTGGCAAAAGCCAGGGGAACCGGTAAGCGGGTTGGCAGCTCAAGCAAAATCAAGCTTTGGGCCGATCTGCAAAAAAGAATGCAAGATTTTTGATATTCCCCGTGAGCTAATCACTAGCTGAGCATTAGTTAATCATTATAGGGTAGAGACTATGCGGATTGTGTCTTTTAATACCAATGGTATAAGAGCCAGGCAACATCAGTTACAGGCATTAAAAGATAAGTACGACCCTGATGTGATTGGTATTCAGGAAACCAAGGCCCAGGACAGTGATTTTCCATTGGCAATGATTGAGGAGTTGGGTTATCACGCCGAGTTTTTTGGTCAAAAGGGTCATTACGGTGTTGCCCTGTTATCGAAGGAAAAACCGCTGTCAGTTGTAAAAGGTTTTCCTGATGACGAGGAAGATGCACAGCGTCGCATGATCACTGCAACCTACCAACTCGATGGTCAGGAAGTGACGGTACTCAATGGTTATTTCCCCCAGGGTGATAACCGAGAACATGAAACCAAGTTTCCCAACAAGCGGCGCTTTTACCAGGATTTGAATAGCTATCTGAATGCCTCTTTCAGTCCGGGTCAGAACCTGGTGTTGGTTGGCGATATGAATATTGCCCCGGTAGACAATGATATTGGAATTGGGCCTGACAATGCCAAACGCTGGTTAAAGTCGGGTAAATGCAGTTTTTTACCGGAGGAACGCGAATGGATGAAAACCCTGCTGGAATGGGGCCTGGTGGATACTTACCGACAGGTAAACCCGGATATCAACGACCAGTTCAGCTGGTTTGATTATCGCAGCAGAGGGTTTGAACGCGAACCGAGGCGCGGATTACGCATTGATCTGATTTTGGCCACTGCCAACCTGGCATCCAAATGCCAGGGGTCCGGCATTGCCTATGATATTCGTGGTATGGAAAAACCATCCGATCATTGTCCTGTCTGGTCAGATTTCGCATTTTAGGGATCGTCGTTTAGATGTTTTTGTTGAGCCAGCGCCAGTTAATATTAACGCTATTATCGGTTTTTCTCATGACAGCGTCTCTGGAAGCAGCCTGGCTGGATTCTGCAATCAGTGCCTACAACGCCGGTAATTACCAGGAAGCGATAAGGATTCTTCAACCCAGGGCGAAAGCTGGTGATGCTGATGCCAATTATTATCTCGGGCAAATTTATCGCATGGGCAGGGGGGTAGAGCCGGATAACGAGCAGGCTAAACTGTATTACCTGGAAGCGGCCAACCGCGATCATGTCGATGCACAACGTAATCTGGGGTCACTGTATTTTTTTGAAGCAGAAGAAAAAGCTGATAATCCGGACGCAATTAACTGGCTGACACGGGCCGCTGAAAAAGGCGATGCCTGGTCACAGTGGTTTTTAGGTAAAATGTATATTAATGGCCAGGGTGTAGAAAAAGATATCGAAGAAGCCTATAAGTGGTTTGATGCAGCGGGTAAACAAAATCATCCACAGGCCAAACAGGCTGCTGCAGAAATCAGAGCTCAACTGGCAATAGATGATACTGAGCAACAAGCTGAGCCTGAAACTACTGAAACCTCCATTGTAGATTCAACTCCGGAGTCTGAGCCTGCTGTCAGTCAGCAGAGTAAGATTGTTGAGGATAAGCCTGATGTCACTGATAACCAGATTGAGCAGGTGATAACAGATAAAACGAAGGAAAATATTCAAAAACCGAAACCATCAGGTTTTGTTGTACAGTTGGCGGCATTTGCTTCCAGAGCGAATGCGGAAAAAGGTCAATCGCTATTGCAACCCAGGTTAGCTGACGTGCTTGAAAATCAGCCAATCAACATTCATGAGGTTGTGAAATCTGAGACGCAATCAAGTTTTAAACTACAGATAGGTCCGCTGGAAAAATCCAGTCAGGCTTTTGCGCTTTGTCGCGATATCAAGGATAAGGGTGAAGACTGTTTTGTTTCAAAACTTTCGGATTAAAGGTTTGTTGTCTTATTGAAACTTTAATATAGCCTGCTTGATGCCGGGATCATCAGGCGCATTGCTAACCTGAAAGCCCTGCGATTTCCTCCTCGTATCCATCAGTTTCGGGTTTTTCTGCAACCAATGCCATTTCATTGTGGTAATCAATCTGGGTGAAGCGAATTAACATTTCCTGGCTAAGTTCATGCAACGAACTCATAAAGCGAAAGTAGCGGGCCTCGTCTGAAAGATTACGGATGAACTGCTGTTCAATTTCAGCATCCTCTGGTCTTATCGGCCGAATCACGATATCGGTACCATCATTCAACTGGATCGGGGTAACCAGGTGAGCCGGGTAGGGGTGGATCGCCAGGTGATTGTAGGGATCAGTCGAAGGTTTCGGGTATTCAACCCGGATGCGGGCATCAACAGCCAACAGCACTTTATCATCAGCAATTAACGGGTTGATATCCATTTCCTGAATCCAGGGAAGTTCGCAGGCCAGGTTAGAAACACGAATCAGCACTTCCACCAATTTTTCCATATTAATGGGTGGCAGGTTTCTGAATGCTCCCAACATTTTTGCTACCTTGGTACGTTCAATCAAATCAATCGCCAGGCGATCGTTTAGAGGCGGTAGTGAAATTGCTGTATCGCCCATAATTTCCACCGCGGTACCACCACTACCAAAACTTATTACCGGCCCGAACACCGCGTCGCGAATAATGCCGATCATCAACTCTCTGCCATTGGGGCTGCGATACATTTTTTCGATTGTCACGCCTTCAATATTGGCATCGGGAAATGTTTGCTGAACCTTCATAGTTAATTCCCGATAAACCGAACGGACCTCCTGGGCGCTGTCAATATTCAGACGTACGCCGCCGGCATCTGACTTATGACTGATATTGGTAGAGAGTATTTTCATCGCAACCGGAAAACCAATAGTTTGCGCAAAAACCAGGGCTTCATTAGCAGACTTTGCCACCGCAACCGGCACGGCTGGAATATTAAAGGCCTTTAACACGGCGATAGATTCAGGTTCGGTGAGAATATGGCGTTGTTCATTCAGCGCACCTTCAATAATCAGGCGAGCGCCTTCTCGGTCGGGTTTGGTGTAGCCTCGTTTCAGTTTTGATGGTGTTTGTAACAGCAAATGTTGATTTCGGTTATAAGCTGCCATGAATGAAAAGGCATCAATCGCATTTTCCAGGGTGCTGAATGTTGGAACGCTTGCGCGGTTAAACAATTCCCTGGCTTCTTTGACCAGTTTGCCACCCATCCAACTGGTTAGAATCGGTTTTTTACTTTTTTTGGCAGACTCCAGCACTGCCCTGGCAACTTCGGTG
>JARRJW010000291.1:0-6068 GCA_037388785.1 Gammaproteobacteria bacterium | reverse complement strand
CTTTTTTAGTTATTCATCACCGATCGAGAAATCCCTTCGGGCCGCAACAATTGATACGGTAAAACCGGCAATGACATCGAGCAAAGACATCAGGGTAAGGATAAAGAAAGTCGAGGTTCCGCAGCCTGGAACCATCAGAAACTCTATCAGGAAAATGATAAAAACAATCATCGAAAGACTGTGATCAATAACTGAGGTGACACCGGTTCCAGTTGACTTGAAAATCTCGATATAAAGAATCAGCACACCGAGGATGATATACAGGTCACTTACAGTAAATGTCCAGATTGCCCCTGAGGCCAGTTCAACCGAGTACATTTCAGAAGCCAGTGACGCATTGACATCACCAAAAAGCATGGCCAGGTTGTAGGCAACCAGAAGAACGATAAACAGGGGAATGGCTTTAAACATATATATTCCTTGGGTCTCAAAATTAAAGAATGGCTGTCAGTTCAATCATCGTATCAATAACCTGGTCAGGTGCATATTGACGGATATCCTCACCATGGTTATACCCATAGCTCATACAGATAATCTGAAACCCAGCAGCACGCGCAGCTTTAACATCGCTTTGCGAATCTCCCAGCATCAGGGAGTCATTCGGTGCCACCTGTAATTTTTCAGCTGCATAGAGTAATGGTCCCGGGTCTGGTTTTTTGACGTCCAGCGTATCGCCGGAAACCACAATCTCAAAAGCATCATAAATATTCAACTGCTTCAGGATTGGCAATGTAAACTGCTCAGCCTTGTTGGTCACACAACCAAGTTTGTAACCCTGTGACTGAAGATATTCCATACCTTCACTGACGCCCGGATATAACTGGGTTCTTTTACAGCTGTTATCGGCATAAAGTTCCAGGAAAATCGGATAGGCCTGTTCGAATAACTGTTCGTCAGGCTCACCGTCCAGTTGCCCAACCAGCGCTCTGCGAACCAGTCTTTCAACACCATTACCCACCCAGTTCCTGACCGGCTCTTCACCATGCGGCTGTAAACCGAGGCGCAACATCATCTCATCGACGCAGAAAGCGAGGTCGGGCACACTGTCAACCAGCGTGCCATCGACATCGATGAGCACCATTTCAGGTTTTTTTATCAACTGCCTAGCCTGAATTAGACGGCTTTGGCCATCTCGTCACGCATTTCCTGAATGATCGAATCGTATTTATTAGCGTCAGCCTCGTTGCGCTTACCAAAAATACCGGAACCGGAAACGAACGTGTCCGCACCGGCGGCCTTGATTTCACCGATATTGTCAGCTTTGACACCACCATCAATCTCCAGGCGAATATCCAGCCCGGAATCATCAATTAATTTTCGAGCCTGGCGCAGCTTGTCCATGGTCGCAGGAATAAAGCTTTGTCCACCAAAACCCGGGTTTACAGACATCAGCAGGATCATGTCAATTTTATCCATGACATAGTCCAGGTAAGATAATGGCGTGGCCGGATTGAAAACCAGACCGGCTTTACAGCCTTCTGCTTTTATCAGTTGCAGTGTGCGGTCGATATGATCAGAAGCTTCAGGATGGAAAGTGATGTAAGTTGCACCGGCAGCGGCGAAATCACCAACAATACGGTCCACCGGACTGACCATCAGATGCACATCAATAGGTGCCGTTAAGCCATGTTTACGCAGTGCATCACAGACCAGTGGCCCAATCGTCAGGTTTGGCACATAATGATTGTCCATAACATCGAAATGAATAATATCCGCACCGGCAGCAAGCACGTTGTCGCATCAGGCGACTTTACCCCATGCAGAATTATTTTTCAGCATTCTTGAGACGGGTATCACTAAAAATGACACGTTTTATGCTCACAAAACTACTCGCAGCAGTCTGGCTCTGCTTAATTGTCAATGGAATTTCTGCAGCCACCTCCATATCTGAAGCAGAATATGAAAACCAGATCAGGAAACAGCTTCGACCAAATCTGCTCATTGACCTGAAAAGCCCTCAGGGTGATTTCGTGGGTATTTATCGCGAATCTGCGCTGGCAGCCACCCAGGGAGGCATCATCATTGCGCATGACCTTGACCAGAATGCGGATTCCCCTCAAGTCATCAGTCCCCTGGCGAAAAAACTGACCGAGCATGGCTGGTCAACCCTTTCACTGCAAATGCCGGTGCCGATTCTGGATGATGCTAATAATGCACTAACACAGTTAGACCGCCTTTTTCCCGGGCTCTCGCAACAGGCAACTGCCCGAATTAAAGCGGGTATTGAACACTTCCTGTCAGAAAATATTGAAAATATTTCCATTGTTGGGTTTGGTCTGGGTGCCAAGTACGCGGTGACAATGATGGCAACACCAGATGGCGAAAACCTTGGCAACCTGGTTGCCGTCAACCTGGATAGCAGGCATCCGCCTGAACTGTTGCAGAACCTGGAAAAAATCGAAGTGCCGGTTCTCGATGTTTACGGCTCAAAAGCGTTAAAACCGGTGATTAACAGTCTGAAAGAACGTGCTATCGCGTTTACTAACAAGGCAGGCAATGAAAATTACCGTCAAACTGAAATTCCGGGGGCTGATCATCGCTTCACCGGGCTGGAAAATGCTTTAATCAGTGTCATTCGAGCCTGGCTGGGCAAGCATTCTACCGGTATCACGGTGATTCGCCGCTAGCTTAACGGCAGAATTAATTTTTAATCTGAACCACCAGTGAGTTAATTCGGTTTTGCTGAAACATTTTGCGCTGGGCATTGAGTTCTGTTTTGCTGGCAATGGGTTTGGTTAACACGCGGTGATATACCTCACCAGCGCCGACATTCACTTTCTGGATCTCGGCTTCAACGCCCAGTAGAGCCAGGCGGGCTTTCTGCCTGTCAGCATCAGACATTTTTTTAAATGAGCCCACCTGCAAACGATACCTGGCTTTTTTCTTGGCTGAACTGGCTTCTGCTACTGCAGGCTTGTCCTCGACCGGAGGAGGCTCGGCTTCCTCATCACTGATAACCACTTCCATTTCGGGCAAAATGGTGTAGAAATCAAAACGTGGTCTTTCTGGCTGGTTCTGTTGAACCGGTTGTTTTGCAGCAGTTTGTTGACTGTTATCGCTGCCACCGAAATCGGGCATTACCAATGGCGTGCCCGCCGGGGTAAATAAAATCCAGCTTACAGCAACCAGCGTGGCGCCAAAAAGCGAGCCATAGAAAAACGGCACCCAGGCCGGGGCGGGCGGCTTTTGTGGCTTTTGCTGCGGATTGGCCCTGCGACGGTAATCTTTAGTCATTTGGCTTCGTTTCGGATCACATCTGTTCCGGCGCTGAAACACCTACCAGGTTCAGGCCATTTCTCAGCACTTCACGCACGGCAAGAATCAGTTTTACGCGGGCATCCCTGATAGCGTCATCCTCAACCAGGAACTGCGAACTGTTGTAATAGCTATGAAAATCATTCGCCAACTCTCTCAGGTAATGCGTGAGCTGATGAGGCTCTTCATTCAATGCCGCCAGTTCAACCACTTCAGGATACCTGGAAAGCTGTTTCAGCAATACCATTTCCTGATCTTCAGTCAGCAGTTGAAGATTCTTATCAGCGGGTGTCGGATCAACGTTGATTGCCTTTTCAGCAGCCTGCCTGAGCACCGAACAGACTCTGGCATGCGCATACTGCACGTAGTAAACCGGGTTGTCATTGGATTGCGACTTTGCCAGGTCAAGGTCAAAGTCCATATGCTGTTCGCATTTGCGCATCACGTAGAAAAACCGCGCTGCATCACGGCCTACTTCCTTGCGAAGTTCACGCAACGTGACAAAATCACCGGAACGGGTCGACATCTGCACTTTTTCACCAGCACGATAGAGTACCGCAAACTGCACAAGCAGAACGTCAAGTCTGGACTTGTCTTCACCCATGGCTTCAAGCGCGGCTTTAACTCTCGGCACATATCCATGATGGTCTGCTCCCCAGACATCAATGACACGATCAAAACCGCGCTCCAGTTTTTCCAGACGCACGCAACTTATCAATAGCCTTGTTGACGGCGCCAGAGTCAACCAGCGATTTTTCTGAGAACCAGTCCTGGTAAGTTATGCCAAACAGGGATAAATCATCACGAATGTCGTCAAGAATTGTATTAAGGGCCAGTTCAAAAACAAAACGATAACGGTTATCGCCGAGCAACTGCTTACAACGAATGATCAATGCGTCAATATGCTGTTCTTTATCGCCACCTTCTGGCTCATCCGCAGGAATACCGGCAAAAACCTCATCAGCTGCATGCCGGTAGTCATTACCGTGCTCGCGATGCAGTGTCGCCGCAATATCCCATACATAATCACCCTTGTAACCATTGACAGGAAAAGCCAGCTCTTCATCTGCCAGTTCCAGGTAACGTAACCAGACCGAGGTTGCCAGAATATCCATCTGGCGACCGGCATCATTGACATAATATTCACGGTGCACATTAAAGCCGACAGCTTCCAGCAAATCAGCAACCACTGCCCCGTAAGCCGCACCACGACCATGCCCGACATGCAATGGACCTGTTGGATTGGCCGAAACAAATTCAACCTGTACTTTTTTTCCGGCTCCTATGTTTGAACGACCATACTGGCTGGACGCTTCCAGAATCTCGGGTATCAGTTTAAGGTAAGCCTGCGGCGATAACTTGAAATTGATAAAACCGGGTCCGGCAATTTCCACCTTTTCGAGCCAGTCTGCTTCCGGTAGGTTCTCCCTGATTTTCTCAGCCAGGTCACGAGGTTTCATGCCTGCCTGTTTGGCAAACATCATGGCCGCGTTGGAGGCAAAGTCACCATGCGAAGCATCCCTGGCGCGCTCCACCATGGGTCGGAATTCAACCGCTTCAGGAAAAATTTTCTGCTGATGCAATTCAGCCAGGACCTGCTGCAAAAGTTGCTGAATCTTTTGTTTCATAAATCTGTTTAAGACCGAAGTTCAAAGACGCGCAAGGATACCACAGATCTCAGGAGTAAAAATCCTGCGGATCAACATCCACTGACCAGCGCACGCGTCGGGATGAAGGCATTTCTGCCAGCATAGGCAGCCATTTTTCGAGAAAGTCATGCAGCTGTCCCCGGTGTGCTGATTGCAGCAGTAACTGAAAACGGTGTTGCCCTTTTTTACGTTGCATTGTGGCTGCCACCGGCCCCCAGAATTCTATATTTGCTTTGTTAATTTTTTCTGACAATTTTTTTGATTCCAATAGGAAATTTTCGGGTAATGAGGGCTTGTTCGCCTCTGCCCTGATCAGTACCTGGTAACCAAAAGGCGGCAGTTGCGCCAACTGACGTTCGGCTAGCGCCTGTTCTGCATATGCAGCATAGCCCTGATGGATCAGCACATGCAGCAAAGGATGATCGGGATGACGTGTCTGAATCAGGACACGCCCGGGTTTTTCTGCACGGCCAGCCCGACCTGCAACCTGCAATATCAGCTGCGACATGCGTTCAGCGGCGCGAAAATCCGTGCCATAAAAGCCATGGTCAACATCCAGCATGACAACCAGGGTGACATTGGGAAAATCATGTCCCTTGGCCAGCATTTGCGTGCCAACAAGAATCTGTCCATGACCTTCGCGGATCAGATTGAGCTTGTCATCCATGCTGCCCTTTTTGCGTGTCGAATCCCGGTCGATACGAACACAGGGATTGTCAGGAAAAAACGTTTGCAGTGCACTTTCAACCTGTTCGGTGCCCTCGCCGACCGTCGACAGCTTGATACTCTCACACTCGGGACACTTCTCCGGCCAGTGCTGATGGGCACCACAGTGATGGCAATGCAGTTTACGTATTGACATATGGGCCGTCATCCTGGCGTCACAGCGTAAACACTGCGCCACCCAGCCACAGTCATGGCAGGTGACCACGGGCGCAAAACCTCGTCGGTTGATAAAGACCATTACCTGGTGATTAAGCCCAAGCTCTTCCTTTATCAGGCGCCGGGTAACCGGTGAAAAGCCGCTGTCTAGATTTACCGAACGAATATCAATAAGTTCAATTTTCGGCGGTTTTGCGTTAGCTGCGCGCTCGGTTAATTGAAGTAACTGATAATGTCCCTTGCGGGCATTATGAAAGGATTCGAATGAGGGTGTCGCTGAAC
>JARRJW010000290.1:0-2563 GCA_037388785.1 Gammaproteobacteria bacterium | reverse complement strand
GTTCACCTACGGACATATCAAAGCCGAGTGGATGCTGGTTGATAAAATCCACCGTCCGGGAGAGATTTGCGGCATCCAGTACGTCCTGGTCATTTACAGTGGAACCCATGGTGATGTTATCCCTGACCGTACCGTAAAACAGGTCTATGTCCTGGGGTATGTAGCCGATGTTGCGACGCAGGTCCGCCGGATCAAGTTGGCGAATATCAACACCATCCACCCTGACAGCCCCTTCATCGACGTCATAAAGACCGAGAATAATTTTCTCAATGGTGCTTTTACCCGAACCGATACGACCGATAATTGCGACTTTTTCACCGGCCTTGATCTTGAAAGACACATTTTTAAGTACCGAAACCTCCTCATCAGGGTACTTAAAAGTGACGCTGTCAAACTGAATATCACCCTGCAGCACAGGACGGGTGAGAAAATGCTTGCCATCCGGTCTTTCTACCGGCAGTTCCATCATCGCATTCAAATGATCCAGCGCCGCCTTCGACTGGTGGTAACGCGTGGTTAACTGCGCCACCTGCGCCATAGGCGCCACCGCACGACCGGATAGAATCACCGCGGCTATCAGGCCACCCAGTGTCAGCTCAACCATTTCTACCAGGTATACGCCGTAAACCACGACACCGACTGAAACAGCTTGCTGGGTAAACATAGCCAGTGTCGCCGCCGAGGTTGCGATAAAACGTGACGAGGCATCCCATTTGGCCAACTGCCCAACAGCATGCTCCCAACCGGTTTGCATACGTGATTCGGCTGAGGTGTATTTCACCGATTCTGCTGCCGTTAAGCTTTCAACCAGCAAGGCACTTTTCTGGGACGAGGCTTTCGACGCATTTTCAGCCGCTTGCTGAAGGGGGCGCTGTATGAACAGGCCGTAGATAATAAGAATAGGAATGGCGAACAATGGCACAAGCACCAGGCTGCCAGCTACCAGGTAAATCACCAGCAGGAATATAATGGCAAACGGCAGGTCAATCAGCGTGGTAATCGTCGCCGAGGTAATAAAATCTCGCACACCATCGAATTCCCTGAAATTATGCGCAAAAACCCCGACAGACTTGGGGCGGGCTGATAATTTCATACCCAGAATTCGCTGAAACAGCATCGAAGAAAGTATGACATCAGCTTTTTTACCGGCGATATCAATAAAGCGGGCACGCAAAAGCCGAAGCACGAAATCAAACACCAGCACAATACAGACGCCAACAGCCAATACCCAAAGGGTTTCCTTGGCCTGGTTGGGCACCACCCGGTCATAAACATTCATCACGAATAACGGGTTGGCAATCACGAACAGGTTAACAACGAAGGAGGCCAGCAAAACGTCGCGGTAGATGCGCCACGACATTTTCAAGGTTCCCCAGAACCAGTGATCTTTCTGCGCCAGGGTTTCTTCGGTTACGCGCCGGTCAAAAACATGGGCCGGGCTGACCAGAATGGCAAAACCACCATAAACCGCTTCAAGGGCATTACTGGTAATTTCCTTAACACCTTCATTCAGCTCAGGAAAAATCACCTTGTATTTGTCAGCCGCTGATTTTTCGATCAGCACACAAACCCGGTTACCTTCCAGCAGCAAAACAACCGGTAATAACAAACTGTTTATTTTGTTAAGAGGTTTTTTTACGATCCGCGCAGCAAGACCCAGACGCTTGGCAGCACGTGGATACAGGTCAGGGGTTAACTTGCCATTGACCAATGGCAAACCGGCAACCGGGGAATTTTCGGATGAAGGCAAGCCATGCAGTTTTGCCACTGCCAACAGGCTGAGCAGCAGAGGGTCTTCTACGTCGGACACGCTGTTTTCCAATTTCTCTTCCGGGTTGGAACGCTGAACATCCTGACTTGCATTCGTCATAAAGTTGTTGTCTAGTTCACAGAATAATAATTATACAGGCAACTATACTACACTCTTTGGAGTTATCTAGTTTAAATGGAATCCCTATATGCTTTACGTTGAAAGAGATGAAGATGGCAAGGTTATCAGTGTTTCGATGACCAAGGGTGAAAACCATGAAGAAGCCAACCTTTCTGATCCTGATGTCAAAGCATACCTGTCTGAAACCGATACTGACATGGTCAGGGTATTGGAAGACCTTATTGATGTGTTAGTACAAAAAAACATTTTCAGTATTACCGACCTGCCAGAGTCTGCCCAACTGAAACTGCTTTATCGCAAGAATACCCGCTCGATGCTGGATAACAGTGAAAACTGTACTTTGATTGATTCCGATAAGATTCTTTAATCTTGCTCCAAGATCCCTCGCTTCGCTCGGGATGACATAAAACGCTCGGGAGGACATAAAAAAAGCCGAAACCATTTCTGATTCCGGCTTTAGATCCCTCGACCAGGCTCGGGATGAAGTAAAGGTGGCTTACATCATGCCGCCCATTCCACCCATGCCGCCCATGTCACCACCCATTGGAGGAGCAGCTGAATCATCAGCAGGCTCATCAGCAACCATGCATTCGGTAGTGATCATCAGGCCAGCGACAGAAGCAGCATTTTGCAGTGCTGAACGGGTCACTTTGGTTGGGTCAAGAATACCCA
>JARRJW010000289.1:0-2588 GCA_037388785.1 Gammaproteobacteria bacterium | reverse complement strand
TTTTTGGTTTTTTATGATGTTGAACGATCGAAAAAGAGCGTGCCCGGTAATTAGATTCGTTCTCTAAATAAAATACTGAACGTTATTGGGATTTTGACAGTATCTAAAGTTAATATCTAATGACAAGCCTCTTTCAGTTCAATCTCATGATCACCTGCTGTTTTTTTATGGCAATTTCAATAATCGCGCTTGTTATTTATCAATCACTTCTTTTTTATTTCACAATTCATGTACTGCTCAATATCTACTTCGTCAATCTGCTCAGGCTTCATAAACTTGCGTGCATATTCCAGATAAACGCCGGACTTGAGAAACAGTTTAAACACATCAGCATCAATGTGCGCATCCTGGCACATAAAACTCATGATCTTGATCGATTCGGAAAGTTTTTTGGCTTTTTTGTAAGGTCGGTCACACGCGGTTAATGCCTCGAAAATATCTGCCAACACCATAATCCTTGCATGCACTGACAACTCGTCCTTCGTCAATTTGCGTGGATAACCGGTACCAATCAGCGTCTCATGGTGCGTACCTGCATACTCGGGAACACGCTTGAGATGATCTGGCAGAGGTAATTGCTCAAGCATACGAATCGTCATAATAATATGTTCGTTAATTTTGAATCGCTCTTCATTGGTCAGCGTACCTCTCGAAACACTTAAATTATAGAGCTCACCTCTATTGTATAGATGCTCAGGTACATCCAGTTTAAAGCCCTGGGCTTTATAAGACTCCTCATCAAAACCTACCCTGGGAATAATGTGATGAGGCTTGTCATCAAGCAGTTTTTCCTCAACCGGAAGCGCGGCTTCTGGTATTTCACCAAAACGCTCAAGCTCATCTTCTGAAAGCCCCAGGCGATCATTAAAATGCCGCATCCAGCGCCTTTCAGCGATTTCCTTCAGACGTTGCTGTTTGTCATCGCTAAGGAATTCTCCGCCGATATTACAGTCTGCAATAAATTTAAAGTCATCAATGAGCTTTTGTCTTTCCTTTTCCAGCCAGGCTTTTATCTCTTCAACATTATCCCCTTCAAGTTGACGATTCAGGCTGGCAATTTCAAGATCACGCCATAACACTTCAAAACGCGTACGAATCTCATCAATACGATTATTGATGGTTTCCAGTTTAGTGGCTTTATCAACAACATATTCTGGTGTAACCACCTTGCCACAATCATGTAACCAGGCACCAATCTTAAACTCACGCCACTGTTCTTCATTTTCCATATGAAATTCATTAAATGGCGGCGTATCAAGATCATGGGCTTTCTGGGCGAGCATCAAGGCAATTTCCGGAACACGGGTGCAGTGCCCACCGGTGTATGCCGACTTGGCATCAATGGCATCGGCAATCAGCTGAATAAACGAGTCCATTAACTCTTGTTGGGCTTTTTCATACGCCTGGATACTGTCTGTCATGTGCAGCATGGAATCGGAAAGCTTGATCATTTCCTTGATGTGCGTATCCACCCGTTTAACTTCTTTGTAACGTCGCTTGGCAATTTTATCGTTTTCATCCATCAGCGCGTAAATAGGACGGAGTATCTGTCGGGTCGCATAGAGCACGACTGGCAGCGACAGAAGCACAACCAAAATCGCAACCAGCAGAGAAACCTGAACCTTCTCCATGAAAGGACCTAGAAAGCTGTCAGTTGTTTCAATAATACCCAGGCGATGTCCGGTATCGGCAAAACTATCCAGGGGAGTTGAATAGGCATAATAACTGCCTTCGTCATCAGAGTAGCGAATCAAACCACTTTCTTCATCTGGCTGGTATTCCATAAATACTCTAGAAACCACAGTGGATTTATCACTGGTTTCCTGGTCACATTTGCGCCCTTTTTTACAGTTACCTTTTTCCCAACGGGATTTCAGCGCAGCCACTTCCTCTGGAGTAACCGAAGCAATCGCCTTGTTGAGAATATCTTTGAGCATTAGCTGGTCTTTTTGAACCATGATATGCAATGACTTGGACTTGTTGTCATCGAATGCCGCAAACCAGGGGCCTGTCGAAATGTTTTTCAGATTGTATTTTCCCCTGAGATATTTCATTGAAAGTGCATTATCGACAGTCGCATCAGCCTTGCCTTCATTCACAGCAAAGTAGGCATCAAGACCTTTCTCTACCTCAAGTACATTGATTTCAGGATAATGCTCTTTAATGAAATCAACCGTACTCCAGCCTTTGGGCAAAGCGACAGTCTTACCATTCAGGTCAGCAATATTTTCGACTGCCAGGGCTTTGTTTATGACAAATATGTTTTTATATTCGTAAAATGGCTCGGTGAACAATGAAAATTCTTTTCGCTGCTCAGTGAAAAAGGCTGACTGAACCAGGTCAAGCTTACCCTCTTTGAATAATTCAATCAGTTCATTCCAGGTATAGCCATTGATAAACTGCAATTCCAGACCAACCTTTTTTGCCAGCAGATTCATGTAATCAACGGAATACCCCATCGGTACACCGCGGATAGCAAAATCAAAAGGCGGCCAATCTATTTCATTGGAAATATGCAGTTTTTCGGTCTCCTGAACAAAAGCTTTTTCTTCATCATTTAATTCTACGGGTGTAACGTCTATATCGAG
>JARRJW010000288.1:0-2592 GCA_037388785.1 Gammaproteobacteria bacterium | reverse complement strand
CGGCGACATGTTAAGGGCATCCAGTGTACCCTGATCTATTATTCCATCGGCCGGAAGCCCCATTTTGGTCTGAAAATCTATGAGTGCCGTTTCCAGCTCTTCATCAAAAAGTTCTGAAGGCTGATCACTTGAATACGAATCATATTGGCTCAGCCGGTATTTTATCTCAATAATTCCAGGGTGACTCTCCCCCTGATTCACTGGCAATTTGTCAAAGGAGATCTTAGAATCAAGGTCATAATCACCGTTGTAATATTTTTCCATCCAGAGCATCAGGCCCTCATAAAAACCTCCTTCAGGCATTACGCTCTGCACATATCGATTCAGGTCATGCTCACGAATACAATCTACCAATAATTCAGCGGTAGTTTCGCTGAAATCCCGGCGCTTATATGCCCAGTCCTTGAAAAATTGCTCAGGGCGTGTTCTCCCTTCGAGCATATGATGCCCAAACAGCAGCATTCCATAGGTAAAGCCGATATCTGTTTCCAGTTCGGAAAGCGAAGATTCTCCCTCCTCATTTGTCAGGAGTTCTTCATACCTGTAATCATCGGAATTTAAACCGTGAATTTCTGCATTGCCCAGTATGTTCAATGCTTCAGCTTTCGATTCTTCATCCCAGATCAATTGATTGCCCGTCAGGCTGTAAATCTTTTCGATATACGCGTATATAGGATCATTCTCCGAAGAGTCAGAACTCTTTAATTCAGTCAGCTTTTGCCGGATAATTTCACCATCAACCGGTTCGCTGCTCGTACTGCACGAACTGAGGTTAAGAAGAAGTAAGGCTGCGAATAAAAGAGGAAGAGGAAATATATTTTTCATTCGGGAAATATATGAACATCAGGGCATTAGGTCCAACAAGTTCCTGAAATTTTTTGTAATCATTAGTGGGTAGAGCCGGACAACCAAAGCTTCTTCCCAGTCTCCCTTGTTGTTCAATTATTTCTTCATTGGCATACCACGCCGCATGAATTACGATTGCCCTTTTTCTGGCGTTATCATTTATTCCATGCTCAAGACCGTCGAGCCGATACGATTCGCCGTGCTTGCCTACATATTTTTCAGCGATCTTGAAAAAACCCTGGCTGGACTGATTTGAATTGACTTCATTCGAAACAGATTTTACCATTAGGTTGCCACTGTTTTTTCCGTGAGATACATACGTTTCCAGAAGGACACGATCGTTGACAATATCTACAACATACAACCTTTTTTCACTTGAAGGTTTGCTGAAATCAATGATTACCATTCGTGACGGATCGACTGAGCTTTTTTCAGAATAATACGAATGACCTTGCTCAGCCAGCTCAAGAAGTGATGTGTTCAATGAGCTCTCCCCTACATTATTGTCGGTCAACATCATGCTGAAGACCGCAAATACTACCCACATAAGCTATAATTTTAATTCAACACAAAAAGAGGAACGTAATTGCAGACAAAAACGTTCCCCTTTTTCGAATATTTTTTAGCTTATTCGCTCTGGCTCCAAGGAGGCACGATATCATTTGAACGCGCATAGGCGATCAACTGGCCCATATGCTCTTCGCAATGACCATACGCCAGCATTAATGCACCACGGATTGTGATTTTTGTACCGAAAAAGTCTATTTCTTCAGTAAGCTTGTCATCAGGGACCTTGGAAATAGCACTCATGAGGTATTCATAGGAATCCTTTAAAGCTTTAATGCTTGCTTCCTTTCCTTTTACAGTATTGGCAATATTCCGCGGGTCAACTCCATCTGGCGGGGCTGCGCCTGCCATACCCGGAAAGAAGTAGTTAGCCCCTATAATATGAACTACAACGCCTTCCACATCGCGAACACCCTCTGCGGGGCTCCAGTCGTAGTGGTCGGCAGGAATTGCTTCTGCCAGACTGATAACTTTTTCAGAATTCATTTTAATCATGGCCGCCAGGTCTGTTTGGAAATTTGACTGGCCATAAAGCACAAGTGGCATACAGACAATGAGGGTAAGGATAAGTTTTTTCATGGTGGGTATATTTCAATTGATTGACAATCAATTTACTATAAATACCTCAAACAAACTAGTAATTAAATCAAGGGAGACCCGGCCTGATGCATATGATAAATGTGAATAAATGTAAACAGTATGCTGTTTCAAACGTATACTATTCAAGAGGATCACCTTGATTCTCAGTCAATACGTTAACTTAAAAATTGATGAATATATGAGTACGATAAGATTGGGTGATGAAGCCCCGAATTTCACTGCACAAACAACTGAAGGAGAAATTAATTTTCATGACTGGCTGGGAGATAGCTGGGGAGTTCTTTTCTCGCATCCGGCTGATTTTACACCGGTATGTACTACGGAGCTGGGCACCGTAGCCAATATCAAGGATGAATTTGAAAAACGAAACGTAAAGGTTATCGCTTTGAGCGTAGATGGCCTGGAATCACATAAGGAATGGATTAAGGATATCAATGAAACGCAGCATACAACAGTGAACTGTCCCATAATTGCCGACGAAGACAGGAAGGTTGCATATCTGTACGACATGATCCATCCAAATGCAGATTCGAACCTGACAGCTCGATCGGTATATGTGATTGGTCCGGATAAAAAAGT
>JARRJW010000287.1:0-4365 GCA_037388785.1 Gammaproteobacteria bacterium | reverse complement strand
TTGCCTATTGCCAGTTCCTGTTCTGTCGAAATCAGTGAAATTTCATTTTTACCGGTTACCGGGTTGGTACTGCAACCTGGTAGCAGGAACGGAAAACAGGCCAGCAAGCATAAAAAAGTACGTTTCATAGGGTTAGGCAGGAAAACTCAAATAAGTTTAGTTGATGTCGCATGGTGTCATTCCTAGATACTAATAGTTTGTCAGTCAGTGGCAAAGTTGAAATTCATGATATTTTGCGCGCCTCCTAATAAGGAAATGATCAAAAATGACCGGGTTTATCATGATTTTACAGCTCAAATATTGAAATCCTGCGCTGTTTGCGTATAATCGCGCGTTCTTTCAACCTTGCTGCACTGGTACCGAAATGGGGTTCCAGGTGGCTGAAACCATAGGGTATCGACATGAGACACTACGAAATTGTTTTCATGGTCCATCCGGATCAGAGTGAACAGGTGCCAGCGATGATAGAACGTTATCGCGGTATCATTGAAGGCAAAGAGGGCAAAATTCATCGCCTTGAAGACTGGGGCCGTCGCCAGCTTGCCTATCCAATCAACAAGTTGCACAAAGCACACTATGTTCTGCTTAATATCGAATGTAACGGTGAAGCGTTGAGTGAGCTTGAAAGTGCATTCAAATTCAATGATGCGGTATTACGTAACATGATTCTTAAAATGAAATCAGCTGTGACTGATCCTTCTCCTCTGGCCAAGCAGGAAAAGGATGATCGCGCTGAAGACGTTGCTGCTTAATCCGGGAGAATAGATATGTCACGTAATATGCGTCGTAAAAAAACATGCCGTTTCAGTAAAGATGACTCATGCAATATCGATTATAAAGATATTGACCTGCTCAAGGGCTATGTCAGCGAATCAGGCAAAATCGTTCCAAGCCGGATCACCGGAACTGCAGCAAAATACCAGCGCCAGTTGTCCACCGCGATCAAAAGAGCCCGTTTTCTGGCGCTTTTGCCGTACACTGACAGCCACTAGGCCGATTTCCGGCAGCTCGATTGGAGCTGTGATTTAGCGGGACTCATATGCGAGGTATAGCTCAGTTTGTGATGCGTGGGCGGATGCAGGCAGTCATGTCTGTTACGGTGCTGGCAATGCTTTCCCTACTGTTAGCTCCATTAAGCATTCTGAGTGGTGCAGCCGTTGCGCTAGTTAGTTTAAGACAGGGCCCCAGGGATGGCATGCTCATTATTATCATGAGTACTGTGGCAAGTGGCACTTTAAGTTATTTGCTGTTTTCGGATATTTTACCGGCCATCGTTTTTGCCCTGGTCGTCTGGATGCCGGTTTGGGTATTGGCACTGATACTGAGATGGAGTCGGTCACTGGCGTTGAGTCTGCAGGCTGGTGTGTTGATGACATTGTTGCTGGCTGGATTGTTTTATCTGGCTGTTCCGCAACCTGCTGATTACTGGTATGAACTTTTGCGAGAACCGATGCAGCAGTTGCTGGCAAACAGCCAGCTGTCTGAGACAGGCCAGGATCTGGATCAGATTACCGCCTCGCTTGCCGAATGGATAACAGCGGTGATGAGTGCAGGTTTTTTTCTGCAACTGGTTGCCATTTTATTGATTGGCCGCTGGTGGCAGGCACTGCTTTTCAACCCGGGCGGGTTTGGACAGGAGTTTAGAGAGCTTAAATTCAGTCGCCTGATGGCGATCGTGGCGGCACCTTTTTTTCTATGGCTGATACTTTCTCAGCCTCCGGAATGGGTGCTGGCACTGGGTCTGGTGATGTTGTCAGCATACTTTATACAAGGGCTGGCTGTGACCCATGGCCTGCTGCAAACGGTCAAAGCCAATGCGGTATGGCTGGTTGGTATATATGTTTTATTATTTATTGCCATGCCTTACATGATGACGGCCCTGGCAATGACAGGGTTTACAGATACCTGGTTTAATTTTCGTAAACGCCGGGAATCTTCAAACAATTGAAAGAGAAATATTAGGGGTATTTGAGATGGAAATAATTCTGCTGGAGAAAATTGAAAATCTGGGTGGCTTGGGAGACAAAGTCTTTGTCAAGTCAGGTTATGGTCGTAATTTCCTGTTACCACAGGGCAAGGCATTGCCAGCGACAGAAGCTAACGTTAAGGCCTTTGAAGCCAAGCGTGCTGAACTGGAAAAAGCCCAGGCCGAAAAACTGGCCGAAGCCAATAACCGTAAAGCGAAAATTGAAGCTTTGGAAAGTATCACCATTGCCCACAATGCCGGTGAAGAGGGCAAATTGTTTGGTTCCGTAGGTACCACTGACATTGCTGAAGCGGTTACTGCAGCCGGTGTGGAACTTGCGCGCAGTGAGGTTCGTATGCCAGAAGGTGCCTTTCATTCAATAGGTGAATACGAAGTTACTATCCACTTGCATACTGACGTGGATACCCAGATCAAGGTTATTGTTGAAGCTGCCTGATTAGCGGTTTAGCGTCACTCAGCTATCTCGAAACCATTGGCATGCGTCATCAGACAGGTGGCGCATGCTTTTTCTTTTATTGCCGATTCTTGAGGCAATGAAATTATTATTCTGCTAAATTACTCCTCTCCTAATTCTGTGTAAGTCCGTGACCAAGGTGCTTACCGGCGCCACTGGTACAAACGTTACATACTCACCTGTGGTTCAACGAATTACCAAAACAAGCTTAAAACCCGATATTGGCTGTTTCGTTCTGTTTGACGGTGTTTTTTCCGGTATCGTAATCATGAATTTCACCGCTGAATCAGCCATGGAAATTTACAATACTTACATGCGTAACATGGGCATGCCGGAAAGTGAGTTGGCTAGCTCACATTCCTCGGATGAAGTTGGCAATACTCTGGGCGAATTGACCAACCAGATGGTTGGTGAGTTTACTGCTGCGATTGAACACGAATTACTGATTTCCGTTAACCAGAGCCAACCCAAGATGCTGGCCATTAACCGTGAGGTGGCATTGTCAATCAATGCCAACCTTGATAATCCCCAGGGCCGTAAAGTGGCCTTCAAAACTGCTGCTAACAACACCTTCTTTATTGAAATGGCCATGGATAAAACCACTTTTGTCATGCTTGAGGATTTTGATCCGGGTGACAGGGCCAATGCAGATGACATCATAGCCAGTCAAAACCAAAAGCCGGATCAGAAAGTAAAGTCTGATGCGGGCAATGATGCAGATGACCTGTTAGACAGCCTTGGGATCTGATTCGTTTCAAGCTTATGAGTGAAAATGTTTTTCAAAAACCCAGTGACAGTTCTGACTTTGAGACGGATGCTTTAAGAATTCCACCGCATTCGATTCAGGCCGAGCAATCAGTGCTTGGCGGCCTGATGCTCAGTAACCAGGCCTGGGATAATGTTGCCGATCGCGTAGTTAAGGAAGATTTTTATCGCCGCGAACATCAACTGATATTCAATGCTATTGAAAAGCTGGCTGACGCGCAGAAACCTTTTGATGTGGTTACGCTGTCTGAAGAACTGGAGCGTATTGCAGCACTCGATGATGCCGGTGGCATGTCCTATATTGGCTCCCTGGCCAAAGATACTCCGAGTGCGGCAAACATTCGGGCCTATGCTGATATTGTGCGGGAGCACTCTGTCAAACGTCAGTTAATTCGTGTTGGAACGACGATTGCTGACAGTGGTTTTGAAACAGAAGGGCGTTCAGTTAACGAACTCTTGGATCATGCCGAGTCTCAGGTCTTTGAAATTGCAGAACAGCAGTCCAAGGGAAAAAGCGGTTTCGAAAATATTAAGAACCTGCTGACCAGGGCCGTCGACAGAATAGAAACGCTTTACCAACAGGATGAGCCGATTACCGGTCTTTCAAGCGGTTTTACTGATCTGGATGGAATGACATCCGGGTTGCAGAAATCTGATTTGATTATTGTTGCCGGCAGGCCGTCAATGGGTAAAACCACCTTTGCTATGAATCTGGCTGAAAATGTTGCCATTCAGAGCCAGCTGCCGGTTGCGGTTTTTTCGCTTGAAATGCCGGGTGAGCAGTTGGTTATGCGTATGCTCTCATCGTTGGGCAGAATCGACCAACATCGTCTGCGTACCGGTAAACTCGAGGAAGATGAATGGCCGCGACTGACATCGGCGGTCAGTATCCTTTCTGAAGCCAAGTTGCATATCGATGATACCGCCTCGTTAACGCCAACTGAAATTCGTGCCCGTTCCAGGCGATTGATGCGTGAACATGGTCAGCTTGGCCTGATCGTGATTGACTATCTGCAGCTGATGCAGGCTCCCGGTGCTGGTAATAACCGTACTGAGGAAATTTCAACCATTTCCCGTTCCTTAAAAGCACTGGCCAAGGAACTGGATGTACCGGTTATCGCTTTATCGCAGCTAAATCGAAACCTTGAGCAGCGTCCGA
>JARRJW010000286.1:0-2607 GCA_037388785.1 Gammaproteobacteria bacterium | reverse complement strand
GCCGAGTAAAACCAGCATGTTCGACTCATTGCTGATTTCTCGACTCATTAAACGAAACATCTGATGCTGCAGGCTGGGGATCTCTCCGGAAAGCTTTTCAAGTTTATCGTAGGGAATAAGGCAAACAGCAGTTGTTTCCAGTATTTTTGCTGTACAGCCATGAACACCCGCTTCAATAGCATCCAGACCGATAATTTCACCTGGAAGATGAAAACCCAGCACCTGGTCGGAACCATCTTCACGGGAAACGTATGTCTTGATTGAACCGGTCTTTACGGCATAGATACCTTTAAATTCATCACCTTCGCGGAATAGATAGTCGTTTCGGTGATAAGGTTTGCTTCTGCTTACGATCTGATCCAGGCGATCAATGTCTGAGCTTTCCAGGCCCATGGGAAGGCACAACTTTGAGAGACTGCAGTTTTCGCAGGCAATCTTTAAATCATTGATGCTGATGATGGTATTGCTAGTCATTAAGTTAGTGTCTGTAATTTTATAGTGATTTTGACGAATATGGCGCTGATATACAAGTATCAGGCCAATAAAAAACCCCACTTGCAAATAAGTGGGGTTTTTAAACTAACTTTAGATAAAATTGAGTTTTATCTTATTTAGCTGGTGCTGCAGGAGCAGGAGGCGCCATAGGTGCACCATAAGGCATAGGACCACGAGGAGCTGGAGCGCCATATGGAGCGCCATAAGGAGCGCGAGGTGGTCCATATGGAGCACCGCCATATCCGTAGCCAGGATAGTCGTTCTGATAACCGTAGCCACGGCCATCACCATAGCCATAAAAATTACCGTATGAGTTAGCAGAGGTGTCACCACGCATCTGACCATCACCACGACCACGGCCTTTGAAGTTCATGGAGAATTCGCTGTCCATGTCTGCGGAACCGGAACCGTCACCGCGACCATAGCCGTCACCGTAACCGTAACCACGACCGTCCCAACGGCTGTCACCACTCCAGTTGCCGTTGTCGCTGTCCCAGAACTGGGCATGAGCAGTTGTAGCAACAAAAGTCGATAAAATAGCAATACTTAGGATTTTTTTCATGAATCTCCTCCGAGATAAATGGCTGATAAAGATTTTTTAATTTTGCAAAATAAAAAAAGGCCTGGAACGTAATGTGAACCAGAAATTTTCCATAGCAGTTAAACTATAGACGAGAAT
Source organism: Gammaproteobacteria bacterium (assembly GCA_037388785.1). Classification (GTDB taxonomy): domain Bacteria; phylum Pseudomonadota; class Gammaproteobacteria; order Chromatiales; family Chromatiaceae; genus JABDQZ01. The sequence continues at coordinate 1,433 of JARRJW010000286.1, read as the reverse complement.
ATGGGATCTGAAAACAAAAAATACTGACTAATTTACTCAATGCATTTTATTTGAGCCGGTCAAGCGCTTCTGTTACTGTTGACAGCCGTCTTGATATCACATCTTAATTAATCTCTACAATTTATGGCTAAGTACATTTTTATTACTGGTGGAGTGGTTTCATCACTTGGGAAGGGTATTGCATCAGCCTCACTCGGCGCCCTGCTGGAGGCTCGCGGCTTGAATGTCACCATGATCAAGTTGGACCCATATATCAACGTTGATCCTGGCACAATGAGTCCCTTTCAGCATGGCGAGGTTTTTGTTACCGATGATGGTGCTGAAACTGACCTGGACCTGGGTCATTACGAACGGTTTATCCACACCACCATGGGACGCAATAACAATTTTACCACTGGCCAGATTTACGAAAGCGTAATTCGCAAAGAACGCCGGGGAGAATACCTCGGTGGCACAGTTCAGGTTATTCCGCACATTACCGATGAGATTAAGGCCAGTATCAAGCTCGGTGCAGGTGATTCAGATGTCGCCATGATCGAAATTGGTGGAACGGTTGGTGATATCGATTCGCTACCTTTTCTCGAAGCAATTCGTCAGTTAGGTGTGGAACTGGGACATCAGAATGCCATTTTCATGCATTTGACCCTGGTACCCTATATTCAGACTTCTGGAGAAATTAAAACCAAGCCGACACAGCACTCGGTGAAAGAACTGCGTTCAATCGGCATTCAGCCTGACATTCTTTTGTGTAGAGCTGCTGAGGAAATTCCCGAGCATGAAAAGAAAAAAATTGCGCTTTTCACCAATGTGCCTGAACGCGCTGTAATTTCAGCTGTAGACGCTGACTGTATCTACCGCATTCCATCCCTGTTACACGCCCAGTTCCTGGATCAGATTGTTGTTGACCAGTTTGGCCTGGATGTTCCTCCCGCGCAACTGGATGACTGGGACAGGGTAGTCGCAGGTCTGATGAATCCTTCCTCGTCGGTAGATATTGCCATGGTTGGTAAATATGTAGATCTGACAGAGTCGTACAAATCGTTAAATGAGGCGCTATCTCATGCCGGAATCAGTAATGATGTGAAAGTTAATATTCATTACATTGACTCTGTCGATATTGAAACTCAAGGTACCGCCATTCTTGATGGTATGCATGCCATTCTGGTTCCCGGAGGATTTGGTAACAGGGGCGTTGAAGGAAAAATTCGTGCAGTGCAGTATGCACGTGAAAACAAGATACCTTACCTGGGTATTTGTTTGGGTATGCAGGTGGCGGTGATAGAATTTGCCCGAAATGTAGCCGGATTGGAAAAAGCACACAGCACGGAATTTGATCCTTCCAGCCCGCATCCTGTCATCGGCTTGATTTCAGAATGGAAAGACGCCGATGGTTCACTGCAAACCCGCAGCAGTGATTCTGACCTGGGTGGAAC
>JARRJW010000285.1:0-4280 GCA_037388785.1 Gammaproteobacteria bacterium | reverse complement strand
GACAGACTGTAGAGCGATTCAAGTTCCTGCTTCCATGAAAACAAAAAACCAAGCGAGTCGCGTATTGTTTTAGGGCTAAAACGAATACTGTAATAAGGTGTGGAACCAGGCGGTGTAGCTTTATTGGGAAAGCGGTAACTTTCCATATCAGGCTGATATTGCTGTCTGAGTGGTTTTCAACAGGTCAATGATTTCCAATGGATGGTTTACAACATGATCTGCCGGCCACTGTTCAGGTGCATCATGTTCCTGGATGTAACCAAACAGGGCGGAGACTGTGATGCACCCAGCAGCATTACCCGCTTCTATGTCTCTTAATGCATCACCGATGTAGAAGGTGGTTTCAGGTTTTAAATTAGCCTGTTCGCAGGCAAACAGGATGGGTTCAGGATGTGGCTTGTTGTTTTCACAGGTGTCTCCGCTGACAATGCTGGCAGCACGCTTGTCGAGGCCCATCTGACTCATAAGCGGGTCGGTCAACCATGAAGGCTTGTTGGTTACTATACCCCAGTGCATATTATTGCTTTCCAGGTATTCCAACAGGATATCCATGCCTTCAAACAAAACTGATTCCCGACATAGATTTTCCTGGTATACCCGGAGTAAGTGCTGTCGGTATTTTTCAAAATCGGGGTGGTCAGGTTCCAGGTCAAACCCGAGTTTGATTAATGCAGTGCCGCCATGTGAAACCACAGGACGAATCTTTTCAAAAGGCAGGCTGTTGCGGCCAAAATCTTCGAGTGTGCGGTTTAACGCATACGCAAGGTCTTTTGCGGTATCGACCAGGGTGCCGTCCAGATCAAACAGCACTGCGTATTGAGCATTATTCTCTGACAAGGCAGTTATTCCTCAGTTGGATGATGGCCTGGTCGTATGCACGATGTAGTTGACATCGATATCAGCATTGTCGAGTTTGTAAACCTTGGTAAAAGGGTTGTAAACCAGCCCTGTCATCTGCTGTGTCGTCAAGCCGGCCTTTCTTGACCAGCGGTCAAGTTCTGAGGGTTTGATAAATTTTTCAAAGTCATGGGTTCCACGGGGTAATAACCTCAGAACATATTCAGCGCCGATAATGGCAAACAGGTAAGACTTGGGATTTCTGTTGAGTGTCGATAAAAAAACATGGCCGCCGGTTTTCACCAGTTTGCCACAGGCTGAAATGATGGAACCGGGGTCAGGCACATGTTCCAGCATTTCCATGCAGGTGACAATGTCAAATGATCCGGGTTCCTGTTCAGCCAGATCCTCGACTGTAATGTGCCGGTAATCCACATCGAGGCCGGATTCGAGTAAATGCAGCTTGGCAACAGACAGATTGGTTTCACCCATATCAATTCCGGTTACCTTGGCGTTTTTGCTGGCCATGGCCTCGGCAAGTATGCCGCCTCCGCAGCCGACATCAAGTACTCTTTTCCCTTTCAGTCCGGCAATCTGGTCGATGTATTCAAGGCGCAGGGGAATGATCTCATGCAGCGGGCGAAATTCGCTGTTTGGATCCCACCAGCGTGAGGCGAGGGATTCAAACTTGTTGATTTCGGAGTGATCGACGTTATGGGCAGTGTTTTCAGTCATTGCAAGAGCCTTCATTCATTTTCGATATTATGCCCCAAGAACTGCGTTGCTCCAATGACGGTATCATGAGCAAAGACCAGATTTATTTTAGGGACAACAGATACTTTGCTGATTTGCGCCGATTCGTGGCTGGATACATTTTGCAGAAGTGTCTGAGGCATGGATGCTGAAGCCAAGCCTGCATGGACGCATTAATGGCGTCTTCTGCAAAAGGTGTCGGCCATGAAGACCGGTTAAGAGAAAATTTTACGATTCCAATATAGGCATTTTTCAAGGACTAGCTGTTCGTCAACCTGGGTCAGCTGTTGATCATGAAGCACGCGTTTACCCGTTATCCAGACATCACTGATATCACCAGACTGACAACTGTATACCACCTGTGAGACCGGATGATAAACCGGTTGGGTACCCAGACGGTTCATGTCGATAGCCACCAGGTCAGCGGATTTGCCCGGTGCCAAAGAACCGGTTACTGCATCAATACCCAGTGCTTTTGCACCGTTTATTGTAGCCATTTTTAACGCCTCAATTGCTGGTAACGCAGTGGCGGTTTCAGCAACACCCTTGGCAAGTAGGGCAGCAGTCTGCATTTCAGACAGCATATCCAGGTTGTTATTGCTGGCGGCACTATCGGTGCCCAGGCAGACATTGATATGTTTGTCGACCAAAGTGCTGACCGGACAAAAACCTGAAGCCAGTTTCAGGTTGGATTGCGGGCAATGAACGACATGAGATCCAGTTTGCGCAAACAGGTCGATTTCCTCATCGTTGAGCTGCGTCATATGAACAGCCATCAGTGCCGGTGATAAAAGGCCATGTTCATTTAAACGTGCAATCGGTCGTTTATCGTGATTTTCCATGCCCATTTGAATTTCATCTCGGGTTTCATGCACATGCATATGAATCGGCACCTGGAGTTCATCGGCAAGCATCTGAACACGCCGGAGTGCATCATCGGCTACAGAGTAGGGTGCATGCGGGGCAAAAGCAGTCTTAATCAGCGGGTGGTCACGATAGTTGTCATGTACCGTCAGGCCTTTTTCGAAGTAAGCGTTATGATCGGCTGCCCAGGCAGATGGAAAATCAATCACAATCATTCCCACGGTGGCACGCATATTCAGTTCGGCGGCGACCTGTGCCGTGATATCTGGATAGAAATACATATCATTAAAACAGGTGGTTCCCGAACGAATCATTTCAGCGATGGCAAGTTGAGTGCCATCACGGATAAAATCTTCACTGACCCATTTAGCTTCGGCGGGCCAGATATGTTCATTAAGCCACTGCATCAACGGCAAATCATCCGCCAGACCGCGAAACAGGCTCATGGCAGCATGGGTGTGGGCATTAATGAGACCAGGGATAATCGTGTGATTGGTCAGGTTGATGGTTTCTTCAGCAGAATATTTTTCAGTGGCTTGACTGGAAGGAAGAATAGCTTCGATTTTTTTGTGATCAATGATGATGGACTGATTTTCCAGTACATCTGACGAGGATGTCTCATCAACAGGTATAATCCATTTTGCATTAATTATCAGAGTCACTTTTTGCTTCATTGTTTCCATGCTCGGTATTCAGATTCTGGCTGATATATCTGTCAGCAGTTTCTGAGTCATGGATTCGGAAGTCAAGCAACACAGTTCGGGCATCTATATGAAAATTGTTAACCTCGATATTCCAGTTACTGCTGATTCGGCCATAGTCTGGCAAAACGAAACCCTGTATCTTCTCGATCAGCGAGTATTACCTGGCACAGAACAATTTATTGAACTCTATTCTGCAGAAGAGACCGCCAGGGCAATCAGTGACATGGTGGTCAGGGGAGCTCCGGCGATTGGTGTCACGGCCGCTTTTGGAGTTGTGCTCGCCGCCAGAGAGGTTTTTCAGAAATTCGGGTCCAAATGGAAACAGCATATTAAGCCATTGCTGGACCAGCTTGAAAAATCCAGACCAACGGCAATAAACCTGTCCTGGGCTATAGAAAAAATGCGCACTCATATCCAGGAACTTGAGGATGATTTGGATCCTGAAGCAAAGCTGCAGAAGCTGGCCGTTGAGATTCATGACAAAGACATCGAAGACAATCGCGCCATTGGTAATTTTGGTGCCTCGCTGATTGACACTGAGTCAGGCATTATTACCCACTGCAATGCGGGCGCTTTGGCTACCGGTGGTTATGGTACTGCTTTGGGTGTCGTGCGTTCCGTCCATGCGCAGGGTAAATTGAAGAGGGTTTATGCCGATGAAACCCGACCCTGGTTGCAAGGGGCCCGGCTTACCGCGTGGGAACTGGCTCGGGATAATATTCCGGTTACGTTAATCGCTGATAGCGCAGCTGCTTGCAGAATGGCTGCCGGCGGCATTGACTGGGTTGTTGTTGGCTCTGACCGGATTGCCGCCAATGGTGATGTTGCCAACAAAATCGGTACCTACCAGCTGGCGATCGCCGCAAAATACCACGGTGTAAAGGTTATGGTAGCTGCTCCTACGAGTACCATTGATATGTCGCTGCCAAATGGCTCCCAAATTCCCATTGAAAAACGTGCTGCATCTGAGCTGTTGTCCTGTGGTGGTCAGCGGATGACGCCCGAGGGGCTTGATGCCTGGAATCCGGTGTTTGATGTTACTCCAGCCGAACTGGTTGATGCGATTGTCACGGAAAAGGGCGTTATCCTCAATCCAGATGCTGAAAAGATGAAAAATCACAT
>JARRJW010000284.1:0-2616 GCA_037388785.1 Gammaproteobacteria bacterium | reverse complement strand
ATTCTATCGTTTTCTCAAAAATTGGACTATTTTTAATAATGCTTTCTAGACTCAGAATAGAAAAACTAAATATTTTATTGTTATGATGAAAAATTATCGTTAAATGAAATATCAGACAAATAGCTCATTGCGGCGAAACCAGCCTGTCAGGCTGTAACGGTCTCGTCGTGTTGGTAATACTTCATGGTGAAAACTATTGCTTAAAAAAGTGACTAGCCTGCCACCGACAGGGTCTATATCAATCGTTTTTTTGGGTAGGTATAACCGGAGTTGACCTTCATCCTGTGTCTGCCAGTTAGTATTAAGATAAAGAATTACAGTCAGAATGCGGCGACTGCTTTGATGAAAGTTATCGATATGTTTCCGATAATAACTTCCTGGTGGATAAACCGCAGCATGTAATTCAAGATCGAACAAACCAAGATAATTTTCTCTGTTCAGGTAATAACGAAGACTATCCATTTGCTGCAGAAAATCTGATTGAGCTGGCAGAGATGACAACGGATTTATCCAGTTAATCAGGTCACTGCGTTCTTTTTTATCGACAGTGCCATTAAAAATTCCAGCCTGCCTGAATTGACCGGATGCTTTTAAGAGTCTGGATTCTGATAATAATTCGTTGAGAAGTGAATCGGGTACGTAATTGTCGACCACAGACCAGCCATAATCATTTAATGCGCTACTGATTTGCTGATGAAAGGCCGGTTGCGTGTCATGCTGTACATCTAAAGCAGCATTTGAATACATGAATGTTCCCCTGATTTGAGGACTGCATATTTAGCTCAAAGATGCATCAGATCAAACAAATTTTCTGATCAAGACGATCATTAATTTTGTTTGATCTGATCAGGAAAATGTAAAAACTATTTAGTTTTATCTGGAGGGGAGTTTTGATATGGCTGAATTACGATTTGAACATGGTACTAGCATCAATAATGCTGATTTTGACAGCTTTGAGGACAATATTACTCTCATTGGAGAGGTCAAAGATGCAAACCCTATTAATTTCGATACCCGTAGAAAGATAGAAAACATGCTGGAAGAAAAGGCATTGCGGAAATTGCTGGAAGACACCTATGATTTTTAGCTCTAATTTTATTCAAAGTATTCTAATAGTTTCTTTATGACAGGAGATTTTTCATTGTCAGTGCGCCAGATGACATTTATCTCTCTTTCAATGACAGGTGCATCTTCAACTGGAAATAGTATTTTTTTCTCTGTTAATGGATCTGACCATTCCTCAGGTAGATAGGCAGTTCCACCATTACGTAAAATATATGAAGAGGCCAAGCTGCCATGACTGATAAAAATTGAAGAAGATGGTGCATCGGGGAACTGTTTGGCATGGTTAACCGCATAGGCAGTTCCCCAGTCAATCATGACGTAATCCTGTTTTAATGCTTTATCGCTGGAAAGTCCCTTTTTTGTAGATACCATTTTCAGGTTTGTCCTTTTCAGGAAACGAATATTTATTTCAGGTGACGACTGGGGTTCAAATAGAAAAGCCAGGTCCAGTTGCCCATTTAAAACCAGCTGATTAAGAACCTGTGAAGTATACGCTGATGCATGGATAGCAACATCAGTCTCCATTTTTCTGACTTTGATAAGCCATTCAAGTAAGGATATCTCCCACAAGTCAAATAAACCGGCTACGGCAATCGAAGTGGAAAAATCATCTTCCAAGCCGGCTTCCTGACGTGCGCGTTGCCAGGTGGCAACAATGGTTTCAGCATGCCTCATAAAGCGCATGCCGGACGACGTTAGTCGCAGGTTGTTTCTTTGTCTCTCAAATAGCACGGCGCCAAGCGAGTCTTCCAATTGCTTAATGCGAGCACTAACAGCTGATTGTGTCAGGTATAGATTATCGGCGGCTTTTCCAAAATGCCCGGTTCTGTTTACTTCCAGAAAAGTTCTTAATAATTCGGTGTCCATGTCTTTGACCAGAAAAATTGATTAAAACCATTCAAAACAATTGTTAGACGGTTTGTGAAATGGAATTTATAAAGCATTGTCCTCTAAAAAGGGCTTTTAAAATATATATTTTTTGGAGATTGAAGAAAATGAAAAAAATGCTATTGGCAGCATTTGTAATAACACTGGCTGCGCCAGTATTTGCTTCTGACGCAGACAAAGAGCAGGAATACCAGGAACTTTGTAAAACCTATGCACAGGAAGATGGTATCGAAGCTGAAGAAATGAATGATTACATCAAGGACTGCGTCAAAGAGCTTAAAGAAAACGCAGCAAGTTAATTAAAAATAAAAACAGTTTTTACTTGGTGGGTGAACGCAAACAGAACACAGGTATTTTTCCTTCATAATTCTTGTTCACCCACATTATTTTGCGCTAAGATAAAATGCGTCGAATGCCATCATTAGGTTGACTGATGTAATTATGTTTTTTTCTATGGCAACACCAGGTTTGGCGATTACTTTGTTATCAAATTGACACTCTTTAGTGCGGTGTTCTCTCATAAATATCAAACAACGGCAATTCTTTAAATGCAATAAAATTATTTGAAGATAATTTTGAAACAACCTGGTTGGCTTTGTGAGTTAGCCAGTTATTCCTATTTTTTAAAATAGATTTCAGCGTTAGCATCCCTGATTTTGCTTG
>JARRJW010000283.1:0-2620 GCA_037388785.1 Gammaproteobacteria bacterium | reverse complement strand
GTGGTGAATTGCCTCCGGGTTGGCAGAAAAAAATTGCTCGTGGAGAAGTAATGGACAGCGAAATATATGAGTCATCGCTTGATCTGCCACAAGGTATTCTTAATCAGCTGGAAATAATTGACGGTACTTCAGTTCGTCAGGTTGAAGACCATATCGTCAGGGTCAGGGATGCAAGCGGTCTTATTCTTGATGTGCTGACTCAGAATTGAATAGAGGGCTGCTAAGACTTTATTGTTTGATTAGAACGAAGTCGCCGGCTTCATGTCCGGCAAATTTGAGTGGTGCATATTCAGGTTTCTGAAGAAAGCCAATTTTATCCGCACGTTTTTCTACCAGGTGAGCAACGGCATTGTATAGCTCATAGCCGGTAATGGCCCCCTGGTTTTGTTCCAGTACATCCAGCAGGGAGCGGGCAAAAACCGAGTGTCCTGCACCACCACTATCCAGAACAGGAGCAACACCGCCGGAGGTTAAGGCTGTTCGGGTACGGGTACCTGTTAGTGCCTTTAAAAGTTTTTGGCGTTGCTCGTCACTTAATTTTTCATCAATCACGCCCAGGGCGGAACGAGTCATCATGCCGGAATAGCAGGAGTCAGCGATGATGATCATTTGCTTTGCAGGAATCGTATTAAGCAGGTCGGTGATAGTGATGGTGGATATCCAGTTGGCTGAACTGTTCTGCTCGGCATCAATCGGTAACCAGTGGCCACGCTTGTTAATCCGGTCGAGTTCACCATGTCCGGCATAGTAAACCAGTAAGCGGTCATTTTCCTTGAAGTTTAATCTCAGGTTGTTAATCGCAGAAAGGGCGTTGTAGCGATTGGCATTGCTTATCAGAGTTGTTTCAAAGCCATATTGTTGCTTGAGGATTTCCGCAATCGCTTTTGCATCATTGCCGGCTGTATCAAGGTCCGTCAGGTAATCATATTCTTCGTTGCCTATGATGAGTGCATGTTGCTTGCCTTTTACCGGTGAAATTCGTGTCGTATTTTTCAGGGCGATGAGATTTTCAGGCTTGTCTTTTTTGGCTGTGCTGGATGGCTTGCCAGGTTGCAATTGAATACTTAGTCCTTCCGTTTCGCCGTCTTCATAAATAACGGCGATATTGATTTCGGTTTTTTTCCCGGGAGTGACCTGTGAGCGAAACAGGCTATTGCCGATCACCTGCGCCTCGTTACCATCAACCAGAACAAATTTTATCGGTTTTTTTGCAGTGATTTGCCCAACAATCGGAAAACTTGTTTGACGTTTCTTTTCCGGCAGAAAAAACTGCTTACCCCGGGTTTTCAAGGGCGGTTCGACAATGAGAATGTTTTCGCTTTGTTTTTTAAATTCCTGCGAAGTCTCCGGCTGCTCAGTTTCAGGTGCAGGGAAGGTCAGTCCTTCAATGCCGGATGCCTGGCGGTACCAGAACCGGGCCATTGCCAGGTCTTTCTCCAGTCCAAGTCCTTTTTCAAACAAGTTACCAAGGTTGATTGCGGCTGGTGCGTAACCCTGTTCTGCGGCCTGTAGATACCAGTCTGCAGCCTTGGCATAATTGGGCGTTTGACCCATGCCTTTTTCAAAAATTTCTCCGCAGTAATTCTGCGCCTTGGGGTCACCTTCCAGTGCGAGTGGTTTCCAGACCTTGATTGAGCTTTCCAGTGTCGCGCGGTCGTAGGCAATATATTCTCCACCACGAATTTCACAGTCTGATGCAGTTGTCCTTACTGCCTTGCGTGCGGCGCTGTAGGTCATGTTGCCGAGGCGCCTGACCTGGCCAGGCAGCAAACAGTCTACGACCATGAAGCCGGCAATCTCGTCGTCTTGGCTAAAGACTGTGCCGGGCAGCATAGTCATCAACATTATCGCGAAGATTAAAATGACAGCCTGAGGTTGAATATCGCTGCGTACCGGCATAAGCTTTGATGAAATCATAATAAAATACATTTAAGTCCAGAGTGGCGTGCAATGCAAAAGATTAATTCATATTTCAGATCTGGGCTTCTAATCAGCCTGCCACTTATTTTATCTGCTCCAATAAATGCGGCTAAGTTCGAATTTCAGCAATTTGTTTTTCAGGCTTGTGACGGTGCCACTGGTGATCTTGAAACGCGCTGTGATGATTCGAACAATGCTAGTGACGATTCGGACAATGTTAAACGCAGGGGAAACCTTTCAGGTGACAGCGAAGATTCCCTGATCCCAACCCAGTCACTGACCAACACGACGAATGCGCTTGCCCAGACCCGGGCGCGAATCAAGGCACTGATGGAAAAAGCCCGCGAGCGTGCCAATGCTCAGCAAACAGGTATTCTTGATGAAGCGACGGGTACGCGGGCAATCACCGAGGCTTTTCAGCAAACCGGTTACCGCCTGTTATTGCAGGCCGAGTATGGTGACCTCGACCGTGATGAAAGTGAACTGGAGCGTGGTTACGAAACAGAGTCCTACCTGTTTAAGATTGGTGCCGATTACCGCATTGCTGATGATTTTCTGGTGGGAGCCCTTGTTGGTATCGACCGCTATGACCAGACCTTTGATGCTGACTTGCCGGGCGTGAATTTTGTCCCGCAGGCCAATGAAGGCGACAGCGATGTATCCAACATCAGCCTGAATGTATTTGCAACGAAAAATTTTG
>JARRJW010000282.1:0-3105 GCA_037388785.1 Gammaproteobacteria bacterium | reverse complement strand
CAGGAATTACATTCGGAAATCAAACCGGTTGAAACGCTGTTTGTCGTCGATGCCATGACCGGTCAGGACGCGGCGAATACCGCCAAGGCATTTAATGACAGCCTGGAACTGACCGGTGTGATTCTCACCAAAACCGATGGTGATGCGCGCGGCGGTGCTGCCTTGTCGATCAGGCAGATTACCGGCAAACCGATTAAATTCCTGGGTGTCGGTGAGAAGACCACGGCACTGGAAGCTTTCCACCCGGATCGTGTCGCCTCGCGTATTCTCGGTATGGGTGATGTGCTCAGCCTGGTTGAGGAAGTTACCCAGAAGGTTGACCAGCAAAAAGCGGCCAAACTGGCCAAAAAAATCTCCAAGGGCAAGGCTTTTACGCTTGATGATTTTAAAGAGCAGATGCAGCAGATGAATGCCCTCGGTGGTATTGGCGGGCTGATGGACAAGTTGCCCGGTATGGGCCAGATACCCGACAAGGTCAAAAACCAGGTTAATGACAAGGAAGTGGGGCGTTTGATTGCGATTGTGAATTCCATGACGCCGCAGGAGCGTGAATTTCCCGCCGTGATCAAGGGCTCACGAAAAAAACGCATTGCATCCGGTTCCGGTACCCAGGTTCAGGACGTCAACAAACTGCTGAAACAGTTCATGCAGATGCAGAAAATGATGAAAAAAATGAAAGGCGGCGGCATGGCGAAGATGATGCGTGGTATGCAGGGTAAGTTTCCAGGCGGGGGTATGCCACCAGGCGGTATGCCTTTCTAACAAGTGACTTTTTATCCCCATACTGCGTTATTTAAGTGCTCAATTTCGTCATTTACTGACAGTAAACTCCTTATTTGCGCGCTTAAATGCCTTGTCTGGAAATAAAAATCCTATTTGTTTTATCAATAGAGAAAAAAAGCTGGATTGAGCCATAAATCTCTTCACTTTTACTCCAAAGTCTATATAATTCGCCGTTTATTTTTTCCGGTAGTGGTTTCATGGTTGCCGGATTCCTTAGGTTACTGATTTTTAAGGTTATTAATATGGTAAGCATTCGTTTATCAAGAGGCGGTTCCAAAAAGCGTCCTTTTTATCACATTGTTGCGGCAGATCATCGTAGAGCACGTGACAGCCGTTACATTGAAAGACTGGGTTTCTTCAATCCTGTGGCAAAAGGTGGCGAAGAAGAACTGCGTATCGATCTTGATCGCATCAATCACTGGGTTTCCCAGGGGGCTCAGCCATCTGATCGAGTTAAGACACTTATTAAACAAGCTTCTGCTGCTGCATAAGATTGTCTCAGCCTGAGGATAATCTGGTTATCCTCGGACATGTTTCCGGGGTTTACGGTGTCAAGGGCTGGTTGAAAGTTCATTCTGAAACAGACCCTGTTCAGAATGTCCTGAAATACAAACCCTGGTTTGTATTGATAAATAAGGAATGGAAACAACTTTTGCCTCTTCAGGGAAAGAAGCACGGTAAAGGAGTGATTGTTCAGCTTGATGGATACACCGATCGTGATCAGTCAGCTGACCTGAAAGGAAGCAAAATAGCTGTTAAAAGAGAACAGCTGCCAGACTCTCCCGGTAATGGCGAGTACTACTGGACAGACCTGGAAGGTCTGCTTGTAAAAACAACGGACGGTTTTGAGCTGGGAAAAATTTCCCATTTGTTTGAGACTGGCTCCAATGATGTGATGGTCATTAATGGAGAAAAGGAAAGACTGATTCCTTATATTTCTGGTCAGGTGGTAAAACAGGTTGACCTGGAAAATAAATGGATGACAGTCGACTGGGATAAGGATTTCTGAAGAAATTATTGGAGAGAGCCCATGCGCTTTGATGTCATAACGCTCTTTCCCGAGATGATGCAAGCATTGGCCACAGGTGTTATTGGCCGGGCACAGCAAAAAGGCATCATCGATCTGCAGTGCTGGAACCCGCGTGATTACACGCAGGATGTGCATAAGACTGTTGATGACAGGCCTTATGGTGGTGGTCCCGGCATGGTGATGAAGGTTGAACCGCTGGATGCGGCGATAAAAGATGCCAAACAGGCTGTACCTTCTGCAAAAGTGATTTATTTAAGCCCCCAGGGGCAGCCTTTGACGCAGTCACTGGTCAGTGACCTGTCAAAGCAAAGCAGTTTGATACTGCTCAGTGGTCGGTATGAAGGTATCGATGAAAGACTGCTGCTAAAGCATGTTGATATGGAAATATCCATCGGTGACTACGTGTTATCCGGCGGAGAACTGCCAGCAATGGTATTAATTGATGCGGTTAGTCGTTTGCTACCCGGTGTATTGGGACATGAAGAATCTGCGGTTCAGGATTCACATGTGAATGGTTTGCTGGATTGTCCGCATTATACAAGACCGGAAAGCCTTGAGGGCGAAGTTGTACCGGATGTGCTGTTAAGTGGTAACCATAAAGCGATTGAACAATGGCGCTTACAGCAGGCGCTGGTGAGAACCCGGGACAGGCGCCCGGATTTGTTTGAGCAGTATCCACTCTCTGAGAGTGAACAGAATTTAATTGAACAGTACGATGCAATGTCCAGGACATTGCCTGATAAGGAGTAACATGAGCAACATTATTCAGGAACTCGAAAACGAGCAAATGAGTAAAGAGATCCCTGAGTTTGGCCCGGGTGATACCCTGGTTGTTCAGGTAAAAGTAAAGGAAGGTGAGCGTGAGCGTTTGCAGGCTTTTGAAGGTGTCTGCATTGCCAAGAAAAACCGTGGCCTGAATTCTTCTTTCACCGTGCGTAAAATTTCCCACGGCGAAGGTGTTGAGCGTGTTTTCCAGACTCACAGTCCGATGGTGAGCGAAATTCAGGTCAAGCGTCGTGGTGATGTGCGTCGTGCGAAGCTTTACTATCTGCGTGGGCGTACCGGTAAGGCTGCTCGTATCAAAGAGAAACTTGCTTAATCCCAACGCTTTTATTGATTGTTTGATTTCTTTAGCATTCAATCAAGCGAATTTAAAAGTCTAAAAAAAGCTGGAATTTGATTTCCGGCTTTTTTATTGTAAGATATATGACTATGGTAATATGACTATGGTTAAATATTATGGAAGTGTCTAAATCTAAGTTCAAAGCGCGGGCGCTGGAATATTTTCGCCA
>JARRJW010000281.1:0-2706 GCA_037388785.1 Gammaproteobacteria bacterium | reverse complement strand
AATGATCTACCTGGCATCAAAATCCCCAAGACGACAGGAACTGCTGAAACAGATTGGCATTGAGTTCAAATTAGTCAATGCCGATATTGACGAGACCCCGCTGGATAATGAATTACCATTGGACTATGTCAATCGCATAGCCGTGGAAAAAGCGCTGTTTACTGCCAGCAATTACCCGGACAAACCACTGCTGGCTGCCGACACCACGGTCGTTTGCAAAAACGCCATTCTCGGCAAACCCCGTGACCAGGCACATTACCAGGAAATGATGACCTGCCTGAGTGGTAACAGCCATCAGGTCATTACGGCTGTGGCTATAACACAAGGTTCAGACCGGGACACAATTGCCACCACCGTTTCAACCAGCGAGGTCAACTTTCGCGAGCTTATGCCATCCGAAATTGAAGCCTACTGGCAGACTGGCGAACCCATCGATAAGGCCGGTGGCTATGCGATTCAGGGCATGGCAGCTGCATTTATCAGCAATATTCACGGCAGTTACTCCGGCATTATGGGGCTGCCACTATTCGAAACCGCAGAACTGCTGAAAAAATTTGCGATAAAGGTCATATAAAGCATTTTTTGCGCCTAGTTCTGAAGATAGCTCATGTTACTATCTGACCATTACAATAATGACATCTCGGCATGAGCGAAGAAATACTGATAAACATTACCCCTCCTGAGACCCGCGTGGCATTAATAGAAAATGGCGTGGTTCAGGAGATCATGGTTGAGCGGCTGAAAGCACTTGGACTGGTGGGCAATATCTATAAAGGTAAAGTCTGCAGAATACTGCCTGGCATGCAGGCCGCTTTTATTGATGCTGGCCTGGAACGCGCGGCTTTTCTGCATGCTTCCGATATCAATTCAAAACTGGACCCGAAACCTGACAATATTGAGGAACTCCTGCATGATGGCCAGGAAATCATTGTCCAGGTCGTCAAGGACCCGCTTGGTACCAAGGGCGCCAGGCTGACAACCAATCTGTCAATTCCTTCGCGTTTCATGGTCTTTATGCCATCACTGGAAAATGCCGGTGTTTCTCAAAAAATTGAAGATGACGATGAACGCAATCGACTTAGAAATATTCTGAACAACTACGTCAAGGAACAACAAATCCAGGGAAACTTTATCGCACGTACTGCAGCAGAAGGCGCCAGCGATGCCGCGCTTATTTCAGACATGCAGTTTCTATCCAGGCTCTGGGAGTCAATCCAGACAAAAGTCAAAGACACCAAGACGAAAAAACTGGTTCATGAAGACCTGCCCCTGGCTATTCGAGCGTTTCGCGACCTGATTGGGCCGGAAGTTGAAAGAGTGCGTATTGATTCGCGCTCCACTTTCGAAAAAGCGGTTAAATTTGCACAGAAATTTATTCCGGAAATCAGCAAGAAGATTGAATACTATCCAGGCAAGCGCCCTATTTTTGACCTTTACGCAGTTGAGGATGAGATACAGAAAGCTTTGGAACGTAAAGTTGACCTCAAGTCCGGCGGCCACCTGGTTATCGACCAAACCGAGGCCATGACCACTATCGATGTCAATACCGGCGCTTTTGTCGGTCATCGCAACCTCGAAGAAACTATTTTTAAAACCAACCTGGAAGCCGCTCAGGCTATTTGCCGACAACTGCGTTTAAGAAACCTCGGTGGCATTGTCATCATCGACTTCATTGACATGACTGAAGACGAACACAAACGCCAGGTACTGCGCGCACTTGAAAAATGCCTTTCGCATGATAACGCCAAAACCCAGATTACCGAGGTATCAGCCCTGGGCCTGGTTGAAATGACGCGCAAACGCACGCGCGAATCGCTCGAACATGTACTCTGCCAACCCTGCCACTGCTGCAGCGGTCGCGGTTCACTAAAAACCCCGGAAACCGCCTGTTATGAAATCTTTCGGGAAATCATCCGGGAAACCCGCCAGTTTGATGTTGAGAAACTGCTGGTCCTTGCCTCACAGGAAGTCATTGACCTGTTGCTTGATGAAGAATCCCAGCACCTTGCTGAGCTTGAAGAGTTTATTGGCAAACCGGTTCGGCTGCAGGCAGAATCCCTTTATACCCAGGAACAGTTTGATGTGGTGCTGATCTAGTGCAGACCAGGTTTTCGAAACTTTTCAGGTTCTCCTGGACGGGATTGCTGGTTTTGATCATTGTCACCGGCGTCCTGGTCAGTTTCGGCCGACTCGCCAGTCCCTATCTGGACGAGTTCAAATCTGATATTGAAAGCGAGATATCGGCACTGCTCAGCAGCAGTGTCAGCATCGACAAAATAAATACCAAGTGGGCCGGTTTCGGACCCAAACTGGAATTGCATGACATTGTCATCCAGCAGGGCGATGACGATGCTTCAACGCTTTATCTGCGCCAGGTCGACCTTGATCTGGGCATCAAATCACTGTTCAGTGATGGCCAATTTCTTCCCTGGAATATCACACTGCATGGTTTGAGTTTACGATTAACCATGAACCTTAATGGTGAAATACAGGTTGTTGGTATCAGCAACCGTCCCTCCTCATCCGGAAGCAGTAATTATTCACTCGAACCATTATTTGAATTGCGCCGCATTGAACTGGTCGATACGCAGATCTTCTGGGTTGATGAAACCGGCAGAACACCTAGTACACATTTTGAGCACCTTGATTTGTTGATGCGCAATGACGATGAGCGCCACCAGTTTGACCTGACCTTTTCAATTGCTG
>JARRJW010000280.1:0-2723 GCA_037388785.1 Gammaproteobacteria bacterium | reverse complement strand
GTTATCAGTGGCGACCGCGGTGAAGTGCAGGGAATTTTGCTTGCCAAGGATTTGTTGCAATTTTGTGGTGATACACGGGGCTTTGATCTGCGCGATGTTTTAAGGTCAGCTGTTTTCGTACCTGAAAGTAAACGGCTGAACGTACTTTTAAAAGAGTTTCGTGCCAATCGGAATCATATTGCCATCGTTGTCGATGAATACGGTTCAGCCTGTGGTCTTGTCACTATCGAGGATGTGCTCGAACAGATTGTCGGTGAAATTGAAGATGAGCATGACTTCATTGAAGGTTCCACTATTCTCAAGCACAACGATACTGAATACTCCGTCAAGGCATTAACCACGATAGAGGATTTCAACGACTATTTTCAAACTGCAATCAGCGACGACGAATTCGATACCATTGGTGGTTATGTAGTCAATGCTTTTGGGCAATTGCCCAAGCGTGGCGATGAAGTGGAACTGGATGGTTTTCTTTTTACCGTAACCCGCGCCGATAGTCGAAAAGTCCATCTGCTCAATATTCAGGTATTACCGGACACAGATATAGACTCTGAACAGCAATGAACTGGCCTCAGTTACTACTGAGTTTCATTGCTGGGGCTTTAACCGTTTTAGGTTTTGCCCCTTTTGATTATTTCCTGCTGCCGTTTTTTTCACTGGCTATATTATTTTCAATCTGGATTGACCAGACACCGGGGCATGCAGCCCGCCAGGGATATTTTTTTGGTCTCGGACTTTTCAGTGTCGGTACTTTCTGGATTCATGTCAGTATCGACCAGTTTGGTGGCGTCCCTTATGTTGCGGCTGTTATTCTGGCCCTGCTGTTTGCCGCATTTATGTCGCTTTATCTGGCGTTGGCAGGCTGGTTGGCCGCGAAAGTAATAAAACGATTTCAGCTTTCCATTGCAAAACAACTGCTTCTGGTATTTCCATCTGTCTGGGTGTTGGCTGAGTTAACCCGGGCTTATTTTCTAACAGGTTTTCCCTGGTTGTCCCTGGGTTATAGCCAGGTTGACTCTGTACTCGCAGGTGCAGCTCCTTATCTTGGTGTATTTGGTGTTAGCTGGCTGGTTGCGTTGGTCGCTGCCGGACTGGTAATGATGCTTAAACAAAAGCAAATCGGCAAACAGTTAACGACAACAGTTTTTATAGCGGGCATCTTCATGCTGTCATATGGTTTGTCCAGCCAGCAGCAGACAAATGATAGCGGCAAAAGCCTGGATGTTCGGATTGTTCAGGGCAATGTGCCGCAGGAGATAAAATGGCATCCGGATTATCGTGCCTCAAGCATCGATCTTTATCAGAAATTGAGTTTTGCAGAAAAGGCTGACCTGGTGGTCTGGCCGGAAACCGCGGTGCCTGCATTCTATGATGAAGTGGAAAATTATCTGATTAAACCGTTGGCGGAAAAATTGGTTTCACGGGGAAGTGAAATGGTGATCGGCATTCCGATCCGGGAAAAAGACGGTCGCTATTTCAACAGTATGGTTTCGCTTGGCAGTGAGTTTGACCGTTATGATAAAAGGCACCTTGTACCATTCGGAGAATATGCGCCGGTCGAATCCCTGCTCAGGCCACTGGTAGATTATTTTCGTATTCCAATGTCTGATTTTGCAAAAGGCACTTCACAACGCCCCCTGTTAAAAGTCGGCGATTTTTTTGCGGGAGTATCTATTTGTTACGAAGATGCTTTCGGTAACGAAACTGCCCAGTCACTGCCAGATGCTGCCTACCTGATCAATGTTTCCAATGATGCCTGGTTCGGCGACTCACTGGCACCTTATCAACATCTACAGATAGCCAGAATGCGCGCCATTGAAACTGGGCGTGACATGATCAGGGCAACCAATACCGGGATATCGGCAATAGTTAATTACAGGGGTAAGGTGCTTCAGCAATCTGCCCAGGCGAGTACAGAAGTCCTGCAGGGGAAAATACAATTGCGTGAAGGTGCGACTGTTTACAGTCGCTTTAAAGACTGGCCAATATTGATTATGGCTGTGCTGCTTGTCCTGATTGCGTTATTGGATCGTGTTTTCGTCAGAGCGCGACATTAGCCCGGGCTTTTAGCTGTTTATATTTCCTTTAAAATAAGTTTGCCCTCTGCATTCCAGCCGGGCAGCAGACTTTTATTCAGAATTTTCAAAAGCTTTTCACCTGCAACTTTCTGTCGCCAGCCTTCCAGTAGAACCATGTCACGTTCACCCGTGATAAGTTTTTCAGCATCTTTACGGGAAGCTATGGCTGATGGTGTTATATGATTTTCAGTGGCTATTAAGCGAATGGCAGCCATCATCACATCACACAGTGCTTCTTCTTCAGCAGTCAGACGCCGGGAAGTTTTTTTATCACTTGGCCATTGCTCGGCAGGGATGTTTTTCGCCTCGCTAATCAGTGAAAGCAGAGTTTCGCCATGCTTTGAAATGGTTGTCTTTTCCAGACCGCGGATTTTGGCAAGCGCATTTTCCTTGCCGGGCATTCTTTTTGATAAATCAACGAGGACTTCATCTTTCATTATCCAGCGTCTGGGCCTGTCTGCATTTATGGCCTTTTTTTCACGCCATGCTGCCAGTGACTGCAAAATGGCATACTGTACGCCTTTAAGATGTTGCCGGCCTTTGACTTTTTTCCAGGCATTAACGGGCTCGACCTGGAATGTTGAAGGATTGTTGAAGTGAGCATATTCATCATCAAGCCAGTCATCACGGCCATCTTGCTGAATT
>JARRJW010000279.1:0-5372 GCA_037388785.1 Gammaproteobacteria bacterium | reverse complement strand
ATTAAAGAAAGAGTTTCTAATAGAAGGAGAAATAATTCATATTGGCACTAGTATTGGTATCGCCGAGTACCCCTCTGTTGCCAAAAACAGATCTTTACTAATGCAACATGCCGATGTTGCGATGTACAAATCCAAACGAAATAAATTGCCTTATCATGTTTTTGCATTTAGTGATGAAAGTGATGTTGCATAAAAAGCCTTACTGGCACAGTAAGCTAATTACAACCATGAACTATCTCTGTCACCCCCGGCATCATTCCTATTATCGACATATTTGAAGCAGGCCACCATGCAAAACATTTCCAACCTCAACGACCTGGAAAACATCAAAAAAATCGCTGTATTGATATTATTTGGTGGTGAACATTGTGGTGTCTGTAAAACCCTACGGGCAAAATTAAGCCCTATACAAAAACAGTACTACCCTGATTTACCTTCTGTATACATTGACTGTGAAATTTCTCCTGATATATGTGCTCAACATGGTGTTTTTAGTCTGCCAGTTGTTAAGGCTTACATTCAAGGCATGCTTATTACTGAGGAACATGGTGCATTCAGTATCAATAAACTAATCCAGTCTATTGAAAGACCATACACACTTTGGAAAAACTCTGATCGTTAGGCAAATAATCAAGACTACATCATGATTAATCACAAACAGTTAGCAGCCTTTTCATTATTTATCCTTTTCATTGGATACTTCAGCCCAATTATTGCAAGTGAAAAATCAATCGCACCAATGCTCTATGTGGAAAGATGCAGTTTCAAATTTAAAGGAAATAACTGTGGACAAATTGCCAAGAATGTTATTTTCTTCTCTTCAGATGAATTTCTCACATTTACCGATTATTGGGCAGTTGGCAGAGTTGGAAAATACAAGCAATATATTTCATGCCTCTCACCTCATGATAATCGCTTCACTGATGGCTCTCTTAGCCTGATTTCATTTATAGTGGCTGGCCCAGATTTAAATCAGGCTCATGAGATGGCCAAACAACTTCTCTCTGATTTTTCTGAAGAATTGCCTGAAGAAAGCGGCAGCATTTCCCACTGTATCGAAAATTAATCTATGTTTGTATTCTGAATACAGCTGATTAGAATTGACCTGAAAATTATTCTCTGACTGCCAGGATGACTCAATTCTTATTTCCGCTAAACTTTGAAGATTCTACAATACAATTAGCTTGAAAGGATGTCCGTTGGCATAATAACTAAACTTTCTTAGAACAGTTTATTGGGCTAACAAGTTAATCGCATCATGAGATACCAAATCCCTTGTAGCGTGACTTTTTGAAATATCTTACTCTACTATTTATGGTTACCTTTACAGCTTTCCATTGCAGGGAATAAGACACGTGACTATAGATATCGATCCCAAAATACTGAACAAACAACTTTACGATGATACTGAATTATTCGAGTATTTAAAAAGTATTAACTCCCTACTGGGTTCTAAAGATGAGTTTAAGCAAACCACTGCAAAAAAAGAGCAAACAGACATTTTGGGGATCAAAATCTCCTACGGTGAAACATTTTACAAACGAAATATAAACCAGGCATATGTCACTGATATCAAACTTTCCAGGGTCACTATGGAAAGACTTCTTTATGCTTTTTTTGAGAATAACCACCGAATAAAAAAACTAGCTGATAAATTGTACGAAAATGAAATACAGGAACTTCTCAATAAACTTAATCAGTAAGCAAATGCCATCTTCCAACATTTAGTCTGTTGAGAGTGTTAGGGAAAGTTTTGGTCAGTCAAAATCGTTTAAATTTCACAAATTAGCTTTACCAAAATATGTTAAAATACTGATTGAGTAAAAAAGGTTAATATTTATTTAACTTTAGACTTGATACAACAAGTTTATCTAGGTAGGAAAATCATGGGCTTCAACAAGTGCCTTTACGTTTTAGCAGGCATAATCTGGTTATTAACGCCAATAGCTTTCGCTGATATTATTTATAGTCACGATGACGTCCGTCAATACAATCTTGGGCTAGGCAAGAAAATATTCCATACTAAATGCATCAAATGTCATGGAGACCTTGAGTTTGACGCACCTATGTTTCGTGATATTGAGGATTGGAGCAAACGCATAGAAACGCCAGTCGATGATTTAGTCGCTCATGCAATAAATGGGCATGGAAAAATGCCTGCCAAAGGTGGCTTTGATAAACTCACAGATCGTCAGGTTGGCGCTGCAGTTGCCTATGTTGTTGATCAGACTAGACGCTTGATAATTAACACAAATGGAACATTGGCGATAAATACTGAAGTTTGCAACGCTCCTTCCGCAAATTGCACTCCAGAAGAAATCGATAACCGCCTGATCATGCAACTGCTTATGTTGCTAACCAATCAAAAATAAAAATCAGCTCAAGCGCTCCCAGAGATTCAGCAAAAAAGCGAAATTCAGCTTATCATGAAAGACTATACCGAGCCTGTTGCCAGGTTTCGCCCTAGTCAGTCTCAAAGTTCTGGTTGAACTTCCTCGGCCACTGTCACTCAAAATTACAGGACCAATGCCATATCAAAACCTAAAATAATCAATGACCCAAAATCACAGTCAAACCCTTGAATTTATCCTCAAATGGCAGAGTGAATTTGCACACCATACCGACCGTTTCCTTTTCCCGGTGGTCGACAAGACTGACTTAAACCTGCCTGGTGATTTGCAGGCACAACTGGACAACCTGCCTGTTAATGAGTCGGCATATCTGAACCCTGAACTGCAGGTTCAGCTACCATTAGAGGCGATTCAGCCGATTGGTAATAGCGGTTTTCGAGTTAAGCCGCTAATCGGTCGTTTTTATCCACGCCACATAATTGCCGGCCACCCCGGCATCGATCATCATGATCGACAGCCGATGCGTGTGATCAAGACCGATTCAACCTCATTTACTGTTGATTTTAACCACCCGCTATCAGACCTGGGTGTTGAGATTAGTGCTCGCCCGATCGATCAACCTGGCATGGATCAAGCTGACAGCGGCGCTTCGATTGAGCCAATGACGCTCGCACTAGGCAGTGGTATCGGCCTGCAAAGAACATACAAGCGTGGTCCTGATTTTTACCACAATAACAGCTTTAATCGGCAGGATACGGGTAATGATGCCATTTTCTATCAACAGGAGCGACTGGTTAATCATATTGATCAATCAGCATCGAATGAAATTGCGACAATATACGGCCGGGAACTTTTACCAGGTATCAAGGTGTTAGACCTGATGAGCAGTGTTCAATCGCATTTACCCAAAGACATTGTTGATCTAAATGTCACGGGACTGGGTATGAATGACAGTGAACTGTCAGCAAACCCACAACTTAATCAACATATCGTTCACGATCTCAACTTGTATCCTGTTTTGCCCTTTGACAATGACCACTTCGATATTGTCCTTTGCAGCCTATCGATCGAATACCTGGTTGAACCGATACGGGTGTTACGGGAAGCCGCGCGCGTAACCCGGCCGGGAGGCAAACTGCTGATCAGTTTTTCCAACCGTTTTTTCCCAACTAAAGCCATTGCCATTTGGCATGAACTGCATCCTTTCGAACGACTTGGACTAATACTGGACCTATTACTCAAGGTTGGTAAGCTGGATGATCTGAAAACTGAGTCTTTGCAGGGACAGCCACGTGCAGCCGACGACATCTACTTCCGACAATTAAAGACTGGCGATCCTGTTTTTGTGGTCTCTGCCACAGTCAAAGAGTAAGTGTAATCTTCACGAAATTTACAGAAGCTTTAGTAGAGAAAATGGCATCGGATAATTTATTGAAAATTTACCAGATTCATTTAATCAGTATCGCTGAATTCGAAACCACCATCCATATTCATGACAACGAAACAGTTACGACCTCTATCTTTTGCCTCATAAAGAGCGAGATCAGCTCGTTTAACGACATCATCAGCCGCAACATCATTTTCTGCATCCATAAGAGCGATACCGATACTGACAGTTAAGCAATCTCCAGTTTGAGAAAATTCATGTTTAACTTTCAAATTTGAAATAGATTGTTGTATTTTTGTTGCGATAATCTTACCGCCTGTAAGATCGGTGGATTGCAGAATGACTGCAAACTCTTCTCCGCCATAGCGAGCGACAAGGTCATCAGAACTGCGGTTGACGGATTCAAAAATAGCTCTTGCAACTTTGGTAAGACATTCATCACCTGCCTTGTGTCCATAATTATCGTTATAGAGTTTAAAAAAATCGACATCAATAAGTAGTACAGTGACGTTATCGTGATGTCTTTTAGATCGAAACCAGCTTTTTTCGAGAAATTTATCAAATTTTGAACGATTTGGAATCGTTGTGAGTGAATCCGTTTCTGATAATTGTTTAAGTTTGCGGTTTAGTTTGGTTAACTCCTGGGTTCTTTCTTTAACTTTTTCCTCAAGATCATCTCTTGCTTCTTGCAATGCGTAAAAGCTTTCCCTTACCTTGGTAACCATCTGGTCAAAAGCCTGTCCTACAATGGCTACTTCATCCTTTCCTTTAAAGCCAGTTTTTACTCTCATGTTTCCATTTGAGAATTGAGTGGCTTTGTCAGTTAATATAGTCAGACGTCTAGTAAGGAAATGCCCTATTGTCAGGCTGGATAAAAGAATAATTAACATGCCCGAAATAGCAATAATGATTCCCATGTGAATCATCTTTTTGATAGACTCATCCAAGTATTCATTCGAAAAAAGGATGGCAAGCTTTCCTAGAGAATCGAGGTCTTTTGAACGCCAGAATTGACTCTTGGTGCTTTCTAATTTGAATATTTTTGAGCCCACCTCCTCAAATTTTGTGCTAACTACTATTCTGTCCTCGTTGTTTATAAGGATGATGCGTAATATATGCGGGTCTTTAACTGCCTGCTCAAAATTATATTGAGCCTGATGGTACTCATCGGTAAACAGGGCTGTTTTTCCAAGTGTACTGAGAAGATCCAAAATGACCTCGTCACTTTTCTCAATTTGGTTTCCAGTGCTTTCATACGCATAAGTCAGCGTTTTGCCCAGAACCAACCCCATCATTATTGCCTCAAGGATAAAAACAGCTATAGCCATTCGATATCTAAGGGAGTAGATTTTCAAAGTAGCTTCCTATTTGTTTTATTATCCGTTCTGCCATTTTATTTTTAAAGATTATTTAATCCGGGCGTTCGGATTTGTATTTTCTAACAATGTCGTACTGCTCATCCTCAGCCGGGATAAAGGGTATGAACTTTCCATTTGCCAGCAAATTCTTTCCCTCAGTTGTGTTTTGCCAGTTTAATATTCTGTTTTTAAGTTTTTCTCTATCCACTTGGGGTACTCTTTTATGAACGACAAATAGAGAATGGGGAATTGATTCAGATTCGGCAATAATTCGCA
>JARRJW010000278.1:0-3194 GCA_037388785.1 Gammaproteobacteria bacterium | reverse complement strand
CCGGCATCCTCGCTGCTGAGCGATTGCAGTCCGGGTAACAATGGCATTATTGAATCGAGGCGTTTCAGGGCTGTGGTGATTTTTGTATCAATATTCTGTGATTTTCTGTTTGTGAGGTGGGATATGATAGCGAACCTGACTTCTCTCGTGCTATAAGACAGGTTAACAATCATGCTAAATGGCGAGATCTAATCCTGTCGGGTGAGTCATTTTACAAGTATTTTTGATGTTAGCATTATGGTCTTTCATGTTATCCGTGAATGAAATTGACATTCTTTGCTGAGGAAGCTATGCGTAGACTACTGGTAATTTTGTTATATATGGGTCTTTCTATCCCGGCCTTTGCTAATGATGAAAATTTAATAGACGGGAATGATTTGCTGGAAAGGGTCAAAAAACAGATCAACAATATCGATACCATGCAGTTGCGCCAGCAGCTTCAACAGAACCCCATGACTTGAAACGCGAATCGGGGAATATGCCCTGCTCAAGAACATGCCTATCGTCGTATATTGTGGCACCAACATAAGAAGTCCGTTTGCGGCTAAAACGCTCATGGACATGGGGTATACCAACGTGAGTAATTATGCGGATGGATTTTTTGCATGGAAAGATGCAGGCATGCCAATTGATATTCCGGATATGGCGCTGGATTCATTCCTCTATAGTATGCCCATCAAGGTAACCGATGGTGTCTGGTCTGCCATCGGTGCTACTGCGCCACCCACCTACGCAAACACCGGGCACAATAACAATCTTTCATTCATTATTACCGATGAAGGAGTGGTGGTGATTAATGCGGGTGACAACTACCTGCTGGCAAGGTCTTTACATGATGAAATCAAGAAGATAACCAGCCAGCCGGTGAAATACGTGGTCCTGGAGAACGAACAGGGTCATGCTGCCCTGGGCTCCAGTTACTGGAAAGAGCAGGGCGTGCCCGTTATTGCGCATGTGGATGCCGATGCGGTGATTCGCAAGAATGCCGGTCGCATGCTGGATCGTATGAAATCCTATGCCAGGGACAAGGCATGGAAAACCGAGATCGCCTATCCGGATAAAACCTTTGAAGAGAAAATGGTATTGGAATTGGGCGGTCAACAAATTGAACTGCTTTACCTGGGGCCTGCGCATGGTCCCGGGGATATCGTTGTTTGGATGCCGCAGAAAAAACTGGTGATAGCGGGCGACATGGCCTTTCATAAACGCATGCTGCCAATTTTTGAATATACGGATACGGCCGGTTGGCTAGAAACCTGGGAAAAGTTTGCAGCCCTTGAACCTGAAATAGTCGTACCGGGCCATGGTGGGCCCACTAACATGGAAGAGGTAACCAGGTACACGAGAGATTATGTTGCCTATATGCGTGAGCAGGTTGGCAAAATACTTGATGAGGGCGGTGAGCTTAACGAAGTATACAAGATCGATCAGTCCGCTTATGCACATCTGGATACCTATGATCGCCTGGCCAGGCTGAATGCGAGCACCCTGTATCGTTCGATGGAATTTGAATAAGGGGATATCGGGTTCTGCTACCTGAACTTGTCAGGAAGTCACATCATTGTTAGGCTGCGCGCCGGCTGAATGGCCGCAAAGAATATTCATAAAATCCAAACCGCTTATAACATTCACGGATGCAATTCCCTCAATGTAATGGTTTGTCTTGCAGGAGCGCTGGCCTGGTTATGAATATCCGCACGAGTAATTAAAACAAAGGAAACACGCGATGAAAAAAACCATTTTGTTGGCGGCAGTAATGTTTGCTATGCCTGCTTATGCTAATGAATACATGAATGCAGACGAAGTCAAGACCCTGATGACTGACAAGACATTTGACGGGGTATTTCTGCCGAAAGATAAAAGATTTAGTGCCTATGAAGCCCCGGATGGCACGCATCATGTTTTAAGGCCTAATGGTAAAAAGGACCAGGGACGTAGCTGGTTTGTCAATGACAAGGGTCAGCATTGTACGACCAATCCAAAATGGAAAAAGAAATGGCCTGATGGTCGCTGCTCTTTTGTAAAGGATGCTGGCAACGGCGAGTACCATAAAATCAGCGATGACGGTAAGCATACCCATACCTTGACCAACTTCAGGGATGGCGATCAGCTGTAATACCGTTAAAGCTATGTCCCAGGTACCATAGCCGTGAACTATGGATATGGTGCCTGGGAGCGGATGCTCATTCTCGAATGATGATTTGTTCTATGGCAAGCAAGATATGATCATCGAGATGCCTGTATTTGATGAATCTGTCATGGCTTCTGCATCATTAACAGGTAACCCATAACATCGTTCCCGTAATCCTGTCGCAACACAGTCTCCTCCATCTCGAGTAAATTCAGGCCGGCTTGACTTGCGAGGAGTTGCAGGTATTCCAGGTTATGCGCATAGCGGCCAGATTTGCCCAGCACAAAATTGCCTTGTGTTGATTTCTCCACCGAGAACAGGAGCCATCCACCAGGACGAAGAGCATTGGCGGCTGCCGGCATAAAGCCACCCAGGTCACCGATATAGACCAGCACGTCTACCGCCAGTATCAGGTCCCAGGCCTGGGTATCACGCTTGAGTGCCTGGACGACATCGCCGCAGTGCAGTTCATGATAAATGCCGCGCGCTTTGGCCTTGTCGATCATTCGCGGGGAAAGGTCAACTCCGGCCATATGGCTGGCGCACTCCCGAAAGGCTTCACCCGATAAACCGGTACCGCAGCCGAGATCGAGTATGCGTATGAAACCTGGCTCTTCTGCCAGCCGGTCAAACATCTCCCGCAGCAGTTGGGGAGTGCGGTAGCCCAGAGTTCCTGTCAGGTGATGATCGAATTCTTCGGCATATTGATCAAAAAGTCCGGCAACATATTCTGAGGGCGCAGCCGCCGGGGCATTATCACCATTCAGGGCGGCTATCTTGAATGCCACTTCATCATAGCCGGGATTGATACGTAGGGCTTCACGGTAGTGATGTAAGGCTGATACTGTTTCGCCCTTTATTTCCAGCACGGCAGCATAATTTCGGTGTGCCTCCGCGAGTTCAGGGTCTGACTTGATTGCGTTCCGATAGCATGACCCGGCTTTTTCCATGTCGCCCAGTGCCTGGTAAATACCTCCAAGGTTGTTATGCGCCGGAGCAAGTGCCGGGTCAAGGGCAAGCGCTGCATGGTAGTGTGATACTGCTGCATCAAGCTGATTCTGTC
>JARRJW010000277.1:0-2741 GCA_037388785.1 Gammaproteobacteria bacterium | reverse complement strand
AACTTTGCCTTCTTCAATCTGCCTGCTGCCAAGCGCCATAATTTTGAGCAAAGCCATGGTCTCCTGGGTTTGCTCGAAACTCTTTATATCCTGTATAACGACCTTGGCTTCACCGTTTTGGGTGATGATGAGCGGCTCACCTTTGTCGCCCAGATGGCGGATGATCTCTGCTGCGTGGGCTTTCAGGTAGCTTATGGGTTTAATCTGGTCCGATAGTTTCATGAGTATCTCCTTGCTATATTGTAAGGCTAAATTAAATCTGAATTTAGTCCTTTGTCAATAGCGCCTCTCTTGATGTGAACAAATTGTCAATGCAGCTAATACACAACCAAATAAAATCGTGAAGTACATCGGTTGAATGCCAGAAAGTTTATTTCTCGCCACGGGTATGGGAGCAATTTTGAAAGCTGATTGGCAAACATAACTAATAACGATATATTTACCCGCTTGGCATGTTTTCGCAATCGAGGACTTATCTAATCTTGCAGGCCCTAGTTTGGCCAACTCCTTCCACTTCCATTAATTCCTCAATAGTGGCACACATGACTCGGAAAGCAGATTTAAAATGATCCAACAGTCTGTGTGCTAATTTGGGGCCGATATCGGGCAAGCCCTGCAGCAGATAAAGCTGTTTGCTTTTAAGTTTTTTCGGACGATAACCGCCACGCATGTGAACAACATTCGTTGCAACCGCATCCTGTCGGCCAATCATAGCCAGAATTTCAACGCTATCCTCTTTTGAATGAGAAAAGATAATAGGAATCTGCCAGTTACACTGCACGGACAATATGGCACCCTTGATCGCCTTTTGGTCAAAATCTAGCCCTGTCGCATAGGGATTTCCTTCGATGAGCAGAAGCGGGGTTGAACAATATTTTTTTAAACTGACAGCCTGCTTGAATAGTCGTAAATCAATTATAGAGAGCAGGAAATCGCGAGCAGTTTTGCGCTCCACTGTGATTCGGCCATTTATCAAATAATCGCCATAGGAGATTTTTTTCACTACAACAGTGAAATGTGCCGCCAAGGGTTTCTGCAGACCTGATGATTTTTCGCGGTAATCAATGATGACATGCATTTTGAAAAAATATTATGATTCCACCTGATTCATTTATAACGATGGTTAAATCAATATTCAGTTTTTCTTAATAATTAAAAGATAAAGGACTTGGATTCTGATTAATAGGGTAACATGCCAAAATCAATAAGAATAAAATGCCAGGGAAAACACATGGCGACCTGGTATTCTTGGCAAAAAATATTTACTGAAGCTGTGATTTCCCCGTAAAGCTTTTACCAGTTTGGGCAGAAAACCAGACATTTACTTCTGGCGTTCACATGATGGATTAGAAGTCGATCTTTTGATCCAGATCGGCACAAAAATCCACCCGGTAGAAATAATATTAACTGCTACGCCAACAGCTAATCATCTCTTCATTAGTTAGATTCCATTGATCAGCACCATCGTGAATTTGTCAACAAGTGTTTACATGGGTCGGTAATCACTTTCCTCCAGGAAACATAGTTTACATTTTGCTGCTTCAGGATGTCTGCAAATCAATAAAGTCTGAATGTATCAATTAGTCCTTGGTGGCTACTATACAGATGACCTGCCCCACAACTTCCCACCCTCAACACTTATGTATATTTCTATTGCTGTAACTTATTGTAATATAAGCCTTTTTAAAAATTTTGAGGGGGCTTTTGGAAATTATGCATGATTTTTGCAGAGTCTCGAAGAGTCATGGTCATCGCTCATTCAGTTCGATTATTTAAGTCCATCCAAAATAGAGAAAAATTATTATGTGCGAATGAAATTGGCAAAAAAGATTCGAGAGCAAAAGAGTTAGAAAGGTTTTGAAGTAGAAACGTAACATAAAAAAGCCTGCCGGTTGGTCCATCTCGCCAAAGACAACACCTCGCAGCAGGCTCCAAACACACACCCGGAGGTGCATGTATATGTCCACTTTATGTTCTATTAGACGTTCTGTCAATCCCCAGAATTCACCCGAAGTTTATCTCCCACCAAGTAAAATATACTAGGTGAGTGAAATCTTATCCGAGGATATTTCAACTCACCAGAATATTGATACGATCTATTTGGGGCTTTTTATTAATTGGTCCGATGAAAAATTTCTGCTTTAAGAAATTGATTGTGACAGGATGTCGTCTCATTGTTCTTTTTCAGTCGTGCATGTCATGCTTTCTGCTGCTGAAGAAACTGAGGACGACATTTTGTGCCGCATGTCTGTCAGTGGCTTTTGCTGCTCTTGCGCTGATACTGATAAATGCTTCCCCGGCACAAAGCGCCGAGAAGTTTTGCAGTGATCCACCTTACTTCGGTGTGATTGACGGTAATATACGTCCTGCTCCTACCCAGATAACGATAGACAGAGATTGCACGTTCCAGAACTTTCCGCAGTCCAAGCCGCTGACCACTACCATTAACTTTCACACAAATGACCCGACAATCTACCTTATCATCTTTGATAATGTCTACTTTACCGGTCATATGGCGTGTGCCAATGTTGACCACAGGATCTGGTTTTCGAACAGTTCTGATTACGGTTCCAGCAATGCCTGCCAGGACCTGTTCATACCCGTAGACTCGATTGAAAAACAGAATCCCCCTGGACAGACAACAGCTGCTATTGGCGTCCCTTTCACCTATACGCTCACTCTCCCGTCCATGAATTTGGGCGGGGGACCGTCAGCCAATGACCTGCATTCCATTACTTTAT
>JARRJW010000276.1:0-2750 GCA_037388785.1 Gammaproteobacteria bacterium | reverse complement strand
ACCGCCGGCACCATAGGTTACGGAGAAGAACTCAGGATTAAGATCATTAAGCGTGTTAACCGTATGCTTCAGGTTGTCGAAACCTTTGTCGGTTTTTGGTGGAAACAGTTCAAAGCTGAATGTTTTGTTTTCTGGCATGATTAATTCTTCATGGTTTTGACAGTCAGCATAGCATCATTTGCTGAAGACGCCGCCTGATTAAAATCAGTTACATCCCTGTAGGCTTGGACGCAGCATCCATGCTGCATACACTTCAGAAAATAAAACTACACTGACTGTCTTACGGTTCTAAATTGTATTAGGGACAACGCAGTATGGGCACAAGAAGATCTGCCGGGATCAATAGCGGTAATGATCTGGTTTGTAAGGCCCCTCAACAGGAACACCGATATAGTCTGCCTGCTCCTTAGACAGAACCGTCAGTTTCGCACCAATCTTTTCAAGGTGTAAACGTGCTACTTCCTCATCCAGTTTCTTCGGTAAGGTATAAACGCCAACAGGATACTTTTCGGATTTGGTGAAGAATTCTATCTGAGCCAGAACCTGGTTTGTGAATGAGTTAGACATAACAAACGAAGGGTGGCCGGTAGCACAACCAAGATTTACCAGGCGGCCTTCAGCCAGCATGATAATGCGTTTGCCATCCGGGAAGATAATATGGTCAACCTGTGGCTTGATATTTTCCCACTCGTATTTTTCAACGCTGGCGATATCAATTTCATTGTCGAAGTGGCCAATATTACAGACAATGGCCTGGTCTTTCATCGCCGCCATATGATCGTGATTGATAATGTCTTTGTTACCAGTTGTTGTAACAAAGATGTCAGCAATACCGACGACATCTTCAAGTGTGACAACCCGGTAACCTTCCATCGCTGCCTGCAAGGCACAGATAGGATCGATTTCTGTCACCCATACCGTGGCGCCAAGACCGCGCAATGACTGGGCGGAACCTTTACCTACATCACCATACCCGCAGACTATCGCAATTTTGCCAGCTACCATGACATCGGTTGCTCGCTTGATGCCGTCCACCAGGGATTCACGGCAGCCATATAGGTTATCGAACTTGGATTTGGTCACGGAGTCATTAACGTTCATGCCGGGGAACAGCAATGTATTGTCTTTTGCCATTTCATAGAGACGATGAACGCCTGTGGTGGTTTCTTCGGTAACGCCTTTGATTGATTCAGCCATACGGTGATATCGCTTCGGGTCTTCTTCAAGACTACGTTTTAAAACCCCGAGAATCACTTTCCATTCATGTGCATCACTTTCCTGTGGCTCAGGTACAGATCCGGCATCACCGTATTCAACGCCCTTGTGTACCAGCAGCGTGGCATCACCACCATCATCCAGAATCATGTTGGGCTCTTCATTACCCGGCCAGTTAAGCACCTGCTCAGTACACCACCAGTACTCTTCAAGTGATTCACCTTTCCAGGCATAAACCGGTATGCCTTGGTCAGCAATGGCTGCTGCAGCATGATCCTGTGTTGAGAAGATATTGCATGAACACCAGCGAACCTCGGCGCCGAGTTTAACCAGGGTTTCAATCAGGACGGCAGTCTGGATGGTCATGTGCAGTGAACCGGTAATGCGGGCACCGGTTAATGGTTTGGAATCGCCATATTTTTCCTGCAGCGCCATCAGGCCAGGCATTTCGGTGCGGGCAATGGCGATTTCCTTGTGGCCCCATTCGGCCAGTGACATATCGGCAACTTTGTAGTCAGTAAAACCTTCAACAGGCATATCAGTCTCCTTAAAATTAATTAAAGTTACTGAGCGCCGTTGACTAAAAGTTAACGTTCCGAGCCTGGCGAACAGATTTTGCTCGTTGCAGCGCTCCTCGGAAAAGGCAAATTGTGTGTTTATCGCATTAACCGTCCCTGGCCTTTCGTAAACTCGGCCATACACGGCCTCGTGTTTATGTCTGAATAAGCCATGATAAATGGCTTTCTATCGCGGAGCGACAGACATTCTATGAATTATTGAGATATCAGTTCATAAGCCTGCATCAGCCTTTAAGGCGTCTGCTTTATCAGTAAGTTCCCAGGTAAAACCTTGATTTTCACGGCCAAAATGTCCGTAAGCCGCTGTTTTATGATACTTGATCTGGTCTGTATTCAATAGATCGAGCATTTTTAAGATACCGTAAGGGCGCAGGTCAAAATGCTCGCGCACCAGTTGTGTAATTCTTTCGTCTGTAATCTTTCCAGTGCCAAACGTGTCAATCATGATGGATGTGGGCTCGGCAACGCCTATCGCATATGAGACCTGGATTTCGCATTTCTCAGCAAGACCGGCTGCAACAATATTTTTGGCAACGTATCGACCTGCGTAGGCTGCTGAACGGTCAACTTTTGACGGGTCCTTGCCGGAAAATGCCCCCCCGCCATGACGCGCGGCACCACCATAAGTATCAACGATGATCTTGCGACCTGTCAGGCCGGCATCCCCCATGGGACCGCCGATAACAAAAGCACCTGTAGGGTTGATGTGGTACTTGGTGTCAGCTGTCAGCCAGTTTGTCGGGCCCAGTACAGGCTTTATAATTTCTTCCATTATGCCTTCCTGTAAGGCATCAAGAGAAATTTCCGGAGAATGCTGTGTGGAAAGAACAACTGCATCAATACTGACGGGTTTGCCATTTTTGTAATGGAAGCTGACCTGGCTTTTTGCATCAGGTCTTAGCCATGGCAGTGTGCCTTTCTTGCGCGCTTGCGAATGCCTTTCGACAAGTCGATGCG
>JARRJW010000275.1:0-2782 GCA_037388785.1 Gammaproteobacteria bacterium | reverse complement strand
ATCACCACTACCTGAACGACAGGGACAACGCGCTGAACAAGGACTGGATGCCCGAACAGGGAGAAACCAACCCCTTTTTACATATGGGAATGCACATAACCATCCAGGAGC
Organism: Gammaproteobacteria bacterium; assembly: GCA_037388785.1. Taxonomy (GTDB): domain Bacteria; phylum Pseudomonadota; class Gammaproteobacteria; order Chromatiales; family Chromatiaceae; genus JABDQZ01. The sequence goes on along the minus strand of JARRJW010000275.1, from coordinate 2,671 downwards.
AATTGGGTGCAGACCAGCCACCGGGTATCAAACAAATTTACCAGCAACTTATTAATAAATATAAGAAAGCTCACGAAGCTGAGCATCATATGATTGACTGCCTGGGACTGGTTTTATGGCAGGCACAAACCACACAAAAAGAGCCGGATTTATTGCAATACCAGGAATGTCTGAAAAAATTACTTTAAAAATGAAACAAAATCATTTTTAAGCAGGTCTTATTTTTCGACTCGCTGAAAACAGTGACTAACAGAATTTAAACCGGCGTTAAGCCAACTTTTATTATTGCTTAGGAGGCAATTATGTCTAAAACATCTATTAAGAAACCTTTGGTTGCAGCAATCGGTGCAGCTGTTGTGGGTACGCTGTCTGCAACCTCTGCGGTATCTGCTTCAAACCCATTTGCAATGCAGGAACTCGACAGTGGTTACATGCAACTTGCAGACGGGCACATGGAAGGTAAATGTGGTGAAGGCAAATGCGGCAGTTCAGCAGCACCAGCTAAAGACGCTGAAGGTAAATGCGGCGAAGGCAAATGCGGTGGCTCTATGGCAGCACCAGCTAAAGCCGCTGAAGGTAAATGTGGCGAAGGCAAATGTGGTGGCTCTATGGCAGCACCGGCCAAAGCCGCTGAAGGTAAATGTGGCGAAGGCAAATGTGGTGGTAATAAATAAGCCTTAAGCTGTTTGCACGATAGTCATTTCGACTGAAAGTAGAAATCTAATACCAACAGATCTCTCCCTTCGGTCGGAATGACAAACATTTTTCCTAATCTTCAATACCCTTTTAATTAAAACTATGAATTCTTCTGTTTATCCAGTTTCCGGCAGTGGTCTTGGACTTAGACGAGACTTTCTTGACGATGCCATTGCCATGTCTAGTGATTCACCCGTTAACTTCTGGGAAGTGGCACCTGAAAACTGGATGAATATCGGCGGTGCTTTTGGAAAAAAATTTCGCCAACTTACCGAAAGAGATACCTTTGTCTGTCATGGCCTGTCATTATCGATAGGCAGTACTGATCCACTTGATGTGGATTTTGTTAAAGCATTAAAAGCTTTCTTTAAGGAACACAATATTGTTTATTATTCCGAGCATCTCTCATATTGCTCTGACTCAGGCCATATGTACGACCTGATGCCCATTCCATTCACGGAAGAAGCTGTACGCCATGTCGCTGAGCGCATCAAACAGGTACAGGACATTCTTGAACAACGTATAGCAATGGAAAATGTCAGCTATTACGCTGCCCCCGGCCAGGAAATGGATGAAATCGATTTTCTTAAGGCAGTATTAGATGAGGCTGACTGTGATTTTCACCTCGACATTAACAACATCTTCGTTAACAGCATCAATCACCACTATGATGCAGAAGACTACTTGAGCCGAATACCTGCGGAACGAATCGGTTATGCTCATATTGCCGGACACTATGTTGAAGCAGAAGATTTACGTGTAGACACTCATGGTGCTGACGTTATCGATCCTGTTTGGGAACTGCTTGATAGCGCCTACAGGCAGCTTGGTGTTTTTCCCACGCTGCTGGAGCGTGATTTTAACATTCCAGCCTTTGATACGTTGCTCAAGGAAGTCGAAACCATTGCAGCCTATCAGCAAAAACATACTCATCAGACCACAGGCATAATCGGGGCATAACAATGACCAGTTTTGCCCAACATCAACAAAATTTTGCTGCACATATTCGCAATCCGGAGAAGCACCCGGCACCGGTTGACATAGAAGACCGCCGCATGGCCATTTATCGTGACCTGTTTTATAACAATGTCAGTGGCTTTGTAGCGAATGCGTTTCCCGTTTTAAAAGCCATTCTGCCTGAAGCCCGCTGGAATGAATTAACCCGTGATTTTTTTGCCTCACACAGTTGTTCATCACCGTTGTTTTCTGATATTGCTCTTGAATTTATCGATTATCTGCAGAACGAGTGCCAGGCAAAGCCTGAAGACCCGGCATTCATGCTGGAGCTTGCCCATTATGAATGGGTTGAAATGGCTGTTGCCATCTCGGATGAAGACAAGCATGCACCGGAGATTGATCATAACGGTGACCTGTTATCGTCACCACCGATGCTTTCCCCGGTGATGTATAACCTCAGTTACCAGTATCCTGTTCATACCATCAGCCCCAATAACATACCGCAACAGGAGCCAACTGAATTGACTCACCTGGTGGTTTACCGCGACCGGCAGGATGAGGTGCATTTTCTGCAAATCAATGCAGCTTCGCAGCAATTGATTGAAAGCATAAAACAAAATCCCGAAGCTTCTGGCCTGGACATTATTACTGCTATTGCAGAGGCAATGAATCATCCTGACCCAAATGCTGTTATCGACGGTGGCAAACAGTTACTTTACAGCCTGCGGGAAAAGAATGTCATTATCGGTACAAGATTAGAGACATCAACATGATCAACATTTTTAACAAATTCCAGGACATCATCGACTGGTTTAAACATTTCGATTTTCTTGGCCCCCTGGCCTTACGTATTTATCTTGCACCCATTTTTATCGCTGCCGGCAGTAACAAACTGGCCAATGCAGAAAATGTCGCCTACTGGTTTGAATCACTGGGCTTTCCTGCACCCGAATTAATGGTTTACCTGGCAGGGGGAATAGAACTGATTGGCGGCATCGCCTTGATCGCCGGTTTAGCG